>JBMSAU010000081.1:0-22946 GCA_049414625.1 Thermodesulfobacteriaceae bacterium | reverse complement strand
CGTCAAGCCGTCAAGATATACCTGGTTAATCAAAAGGTCTTTTGCCTTGGCTTGAGGCTTTATTCGATAAAAGATAAAAAAGGGGCAACACGCTGGTTGCCCCTAAAGGGTACATTCTCAATTCATGCGCCCTTAATCCTTGGGTTCTATTTTAAATTTGTCTCTTTCAAACTCTATGTTGGCATTAACATAATAAACATTAAAACCCGCTCTCTTAAGGATATTGTAAGCCATCTCAGCTCTGATACCTGTTGCACAATGAACAAGGACCACCTTATCCTTGGGGATTTCGTTTAATCTTCCTTCAAGCTCACTAAGTGGAATGTTCTTAGCAAATTTAAAGGCACCCTGCTGGACCTCATCCGGCTCTCTTACATCAAGAATAAAGTATTTATCAGGCAAGGTAGGAGATTTTACAAGTTTAACAAACTCTTCAACAGAGAAGGTGCCTGGACGAGGCTTTGGGACATAAACAATCTTTTTAGCGAGCTTCCCACTTTCGACCTTGCCCCCAGCTTTTTTCCAAGACTCAACACCGCCAGGGATAAAGGCTACATTGGTATAACCCCACTTTTGTATGGTCTGTATAGCCTTGATAGCGTTTTCATCCTTTGCACAGTAGACATATATTGGTGCATTCTTCTTTTCAGGAAATTCTCCTTTTGCTTTTTCAAGCTCGGTAAGCGGTATGTTTACTGCACCTGGGAGATGCTCCTTCTCAGCAAGATGCCTTGGTCTAACATCAATAAGAACAAAGGGCATCTCCTTTTCCATTTCAGAGAGTATATGCTTTGGAGACACAGCAACAGGTAACCCTGCCTTTTTCCATTCTGGGAATCCTTCAATAAATCCTTTAACGTTAGTGTAGCCTAAAGCGGCTGCCCTACGGACAGCCCCAGGGGTTAAAGCTCACCTTGGTCCTTCACAATAAAATACGATCAGCTGGTTTTTATAAGGGGCAACCTTAGGTAGTTCAGCCTCAAGCTTTTCTAAAGGAATGTTTAAAGTATAAGGAATGTGCCCCTCTGCATGCTTTGCAGGAGGTCTGTGAACCTATAAAGAAGGTGCGTTGAAGAGATTTGAGTTTGGTTCTATAATATTAAATTAAGCGGGAGTGGCGGAATGGTAGACGCTCCGGACTTAGGATCCGGTGGGGATTTCCCCGTGAGGGTTCAAGTCCCTCCTCCCGCATTCTCTTAAAAATTCTCTCCTCTATGCGGATTAGACGGGTTAAAAAATCAGACCTACCGACCTTTGTTATCGCTTATCTTTACACCTATTCCAACATTCCTGACTATCACTATTTCCATCCAAGAGATGTAAAAAACTATTTTAAATGGCTTTTAAAAAGGGACCCTCAAGGGTTTTTCGTTGCTGAGGAGGATGGGGAGGTCTTGGGCTTTGTGGCAAGCGATGCTAGATGGGAAGATTTTTGGGGACATAAAGTGCTCGAAATCCACGAAATATTTGTCGTCCCCTCCTCTCAGGGTAAAGGGATCGGGACAAAGCTTATGGAAAAAGCCTTAGCTTATGGCCGTTCAAAAAAGAGAAAGTTTGCCGAGCTATGGGTAGGAGAAAAGAACATTCAAGCTCAAAGGTTCTATGAAAAATTAGGGTTTACAAGGGATGGAAAATGGGGGAAATGGGTCAGATACACTAAACCTTTAGAAGAGAAGGTTGAGAAGTCTTAAAAGATGGATTAAATTTTAAAAAAATAGTATACAAGAACTTAGGGAGGCATTATGAAAAAGGGCATTCATCCACCTTATTATGAAAATGCGGTCATACGCTGTGCTTGTGGGGCGGAGTATAGGATTGGCTCTACGAGACCGGAAATAAGGGTTGAGGTCTGCGCCAAATGTCACCCCTTCTTCACTGGGGAAGCAAGGTTTGTTGATACGGAAGGAAAGATCGAGAAGTTTATGAAAAAATACAAACACATCTACCAAGCTAAAGAAGAATAAGCCAACGATTTATGGGGTTAGCTAACATTTACTTAGAGAAGCTTAGTGCCTTAGAAAAAAGGTATGAAGAGCTTACCTCTCGCTTAACCTTACCTGAGACCTTGGCCGACCCTTCTCTTTATGCAAAGCTTACCAAAGAATTGGCGTCCCTTGAGGATAGTGTTAAGGCCTATCGGGAGTATAAATCTGCCCTCAAACAACTCAAAGAAAACAAAGAGATGCTTGAAGTTGAAGAGGATGACGAGCTAAGAAAGCTTATCAAAGAGGAGATAAAGCTCCTTGAAGAGAAGATTGGAAGATTAGAAAAGGAGCTTCCTCTTCTTTTACTACCTAAGGACCCAAACGACGAGAAGAATGTTATCGTCGAGATCCGAGCTGGCGCTGGTGGCGAGGAAGCAGCTCTCTTTGCCGCAGACCTTATGCGGATGTATCAAAGGTATGCCGAGAGAAAGGGCTGGAAGGTTGAAGTCTTAGACATTCATGTGACAGGTCTTGGCGGGGTAAAAGAGGTTGTGCTTAGGGTCGAAGGAAAAGGTGCCTACAGCAGGTTAAAATATGAAAGTGGAGTGCATAGGGTCCAAAGAGTTCCTGTGACCGAAGCTAGTGGGCGGATCCATACTTCAACTGCAACCGTTGCTATCCTCCCCGAGGTAGACGAAATAGAGGTAGAAATCCGTCCAGAGGACCTTAAAATTGAGACCATGCGAGCTAGCGGGCACGGTGGTCAGCATGTAAACCGTACAGAAAGCGCAGTGCGAATTACTCACATTCCTACGGGCATCGTAGTTTCTTGCCAGAACGAAAGGAGCCAACATCAAAACAAGGCAATAGCCTTAAAGATACTTAGAGCCAAGCTCTATGAGCTTTACCAAAGGGAACAACAGGAAAAAATTCAAAAGCAACGACGTTCCCAGGTTGGCACCGGAGAAAGAAGCGAAAAGATACGAACCTACAACTTTCCTCAAAACAGGGTAACCGACCACAGGATAGGATTAACTGTTTACAATCTCCCTGAAGTTCTTGACGGCGACCTTGATGAGTTCATTGACGCTCTGATCGCTCATTTCCGTGCTGAAGCCTTAAAACAGGAAGAACAATCCCTAAGCCTTGCCGCATAATCCCTATGATCGAGCATTATTCCTTTGGAGAGATAACGGTTCAAGGCATCCGCTACACCAAGGACCTAATCATCCTTTGTCAAGGAAGATCTTGCAAAGTCTACCCCAACTGGTGGAGGAAAGAAGGACATTTCTTACAACCAGAAGACCTTGAAGTTGTATGGGAAGCAAGACCAGAGTATTTAATCGTTGGCACTGGGGCAAGCGGAGTCATGAAAGTTGACCAAAGAGTTATAGAAAAGGCAAAAGCCTTAGGGATTAAGCTTGAGGTAGCAAGAACTCTTGAGGCGGTAAAACGTTTCAACGAGCTCTTAGGTTCAGCAAGCTCCCTTGCCGGAGCTTTTCATCTAACCTGTTGATTTTAGCCTGCTAACTTACTCCCATCTCCAGGGATTATCCTTTCCTTTTTTTGGAGTTTGCTGAGGTATGCTTTGAGGAATGTTCTGAGGATAGATTAGTTGGGTTTGGGAATTGGGTTGAATCTGAGGTGAGGTAGGTTGAGAAGCTGGGAATGGTTGAGCTTGGTAAATCTGGGGTTGAGGCATAGGCTGAGGCATAGGCTGAGGCCTTGTCTGAGGAGTCTTCCCTTTTTCTCCAAAGGGCCAGATTCTTTTCCAAATCTTTTCTGCTAAGGATTCCTTTTGAGGTGCATAGTAATAGTATGGAGGAGGCGAATAATTGTAATAGGGTTGGGGCGGATAATAGGAGTAATAGTTAGGCTGAGGCTGTTTAGTCACTTTCTTTGAGGTATCATTGCCTTCGTCATCCTTTGCAAATCCAATAACTGGCTTTGATCCTGAAAGGTCGATCACTAAATTTTTAGTTAACCCTCCAAAGGTTGGGTCCTCTTCTCCAAAACGAGGTTTTGCCCTGGTGACTTTTGGTTTCTCTTCTCTTGGGGATATGGTATGGGGATAAATATGGGGATAAATAGGATAGCCATACAACACCCTTTCTGGATGATATCTACCTGGAACGTAGGCTTGTCCGCTATAGCCAGCAAAAAGGTCTTCTCGATAGAAATCCTCTTCCTTTCCTTCAATGTAAAACCTTGCTTTTCTTGCAAACCGGCTGACCTGAGGGATTATCTCGGATAGTCCCTTTATCTCCTGGAAGAATTGAGCTGGCTTCTTTTCTTGAGAAAGGTCTACAACCTGGGCATCGATGCTCACCATGTCCCCAAGTTGAGTGATGCTCCCGAAGATCACATAGTCAGCCTGAAAATTCTTTCCAAGCTCGATAGCCGTGTCCCGAGTTATCTTTTGATACTTTTTTACCTCATCCAAAACTTTCTCCGGGTCTATGGGTTCAACCTTACCTGGGGAGAAAATCCTGCTTGCGATCATCTGAGGTAAAGATTGTTTGAGATAGGAAAGGTCTTGCTGAGCGTAGATATCAAAGGGCAGAATAAGAACCCGCTTAGCCGACGCCCAAAGGTTGGAAGCAAAGACAATAAAAAATATAAAAACTAAGAAAAAGATTTTTTTTCTCATGTCAGTCCCTCTCTGATATAGTTCTTGAAAAAATAATAAACCACTTATTAGATTTAACAAGTTCTCTTAAATTTAAAAAGAGAGGCCCCTTCTTGTCCCCTAAGAGGACGCGTAGGAAGATTTTTAGCTATTATAACGACTAGATAGCAAGTCTTTGAGGCCTATTTTGGTTCAAAAGAAATGTGATAATATGATTATAAAAACTTTTACTCCAAGTTGAAAGTTTTTAAAATGATTTTAAATTTAAAAATAAGCTAAGTTTAGGGGGTAAACCTTGAACCGAAGGATAATCTTTTTTGACACTACTTTGAGAGATGGAGAACAATCGCCAGGAGTGTCTTTAAACTTGAAGCAAAAGGTTGAGATTGGAAAAATGCTTGTTGAGCTTGGGATAGATGTGATCGAGGCTGGATTTCCGGTTACTTCTCCTGGTGACTTCCAGGCTGTGCAAACCATCGCTAAAGAGGTAAAGGGGGTAACCATCGCCGCCCTTGCCAGGGCTAACCAAAAGGATATCGAGGTTGCCTGGGAGGCTCTGCGGTATGCTGAAAATCCTCGTATCCATACCTTCATAGCCACTTCGGACATTCATCTCCAGTATAAGCTTAAAAAGAGTAGAGAGGAAGTTTTAAGACTAGCCAGAGAAGCTGTATCTTTTGCCAAAAGTTTATGCCCAGACGTTGAATTTTCAGCAGAGGATGCCACCCGTTCAGACTGGGACTTCTTGGCTCAGGTTGTCTTAGAGGTAGTTAAAGCTGGGGCAACGACTGTAAACATTCCTGACACTGTAGGCTATACCGTTCCGCAAGAGTATTTTGCACTTATAAAGTTTTTAATTAATAAGCTTAAGGATCATGGTTATGAAGAGGATTTAAAGAGCGGAAGGCTTAGGATATCCGTTCATTGCCATAACGACCTTGGGCTCGCAGTGGCAAACTCCCTTTCTGCCATCTTAGCAGGAGCAACTCAGGTTGAAGGGACGATAAACGGTATAGGGGAGCGAGCTGGGAACGCTGCCCTTGAAGAGATCATTATGACCCTTAAAACGAGAAAGGACTTCTTTGCTAAAACTCTTGGTTATGAGCCTGAACTACGGATAAACACGAAAATGATCGTTCCCTTAAGCCAGCTTGTTTCCAAGTACACTGGAATGCCCATTCAGCCAAACAAGGCGATAGTTGGGGCAAATGCCTTTGCCCATGAGTCAGGCATTCATCAGCATGGAGTCCTCTGCGAAAGAAGCACCTATGAGATCATCAATCCGGAGGATGTTGGCTGGTCAGGGTCGGCCATCGTTCTTGGCAAGCATTCAGGACGGCATGCCATTTCCTTCAAGCTTAAGAGCCTTGGCTGGGAACTTGATAGCGAATCTTTAAACAAGGTGTTTGAACGCTACCGAGCTGAAGTTAAGGATATCCTCAGGATTGTTGATGATTCCTACCTTGAAGGGATCGTTCTCGATGTCTTTCTTGAAGATACTTATCGGTATAAGCTTTCTTCTTCCCAAGTAATAAGCGTCTACAGCGGATCTCTTAATCCCTTTGCTCAGGTTGAAGTTGAGGATACGAGGGAGGGTAAAAAGGTTTCTATCGGGCTTGGGGTAGGCCCCATCGATGCTGCTTATAAGGCAGTTGCCTCTGCTCTCGGCTATAGCTTTGAACCCTCTTCCGATAAGGAGTGGCTTCGGCTCGTTGACTTCCATATAGATGCCTTAGACGGCGGAACCTCAGCCGAGGGTGTATGTGGCGTCATCCTTGAAGATAAGGAGGGCGTGAGGACCGCAGGGCTTGGTAAGGACGGAGACATCGTCATCGCAAGCCTTAAAGCCCTCATAAAGGCATTAAACAGACTTGTTGCCTACAAAGAAAAGGGAAAGGAGCTAAAAGAAAGTTTGAAGAAAGCTCAAAAGGCTTAAGGTCTTTGAGTTTTTAGCCTTTCTAAGAAGAAGACCTTTTCTCTGGCAAGGCTACTCCAAGGAGAATCTGGTCTAATTTGAATTAAGGATTCCCAAAGTTCTTTTGCTAAGTCAAACTTTCCTTGTTGGAAAAAAACTTCGCCAAGGTAATAGCGGGCTTCGCTTGATGTTCTGTCGAGCTTTAAGGCTTGTTTGAGATAAAACTCCGCTGCCTGAAGGTCCCTCTCGTTAAGGTAGATTTTACCAAGCTCGATTAGGGCTTGAGCATGATCAGCCTTTTCTCTAAGAAGGGAGGTTAAAATCTCGATCGCCTTATTTTTATCGCCAAGGAGATAGTAGGCTTGAGCCATGTTAGTTTTAGCTGAGTGGGCGTTTGCATAAAGGGGATTGGCTAAAGCCTTCTCAAAATAAAATATGGCTTGCTGATACCTTCCCTGAAGAAGATTGAGTATCCCAAGATTGTTGTAAGCTTCAGAAAAGTTAGGGTCAAGCTTTAAAGCTTTGTTAAAATATTCTTCTGCTTTAGCATAATCTTTAAGATTTAGATACACCACGCCCAGGAGGTTGTAAGTTTCTGCGTCGCATTTATCCGTTGAAATAGCAAGGGTGAGCTCTCTTAAGGCATCTTGATAACGACTTTCGGTAATATAGATCTTAGCTATTTCCTTATGGAATTGCAATTTTTCTTGAGTGTATTCCTTTTTAGGCACGCAGGAGATTAGAACAAGACCTGCTAAGAGAGAAAGCATAAACTTTTTCATGTTCTATGTTTCGATAAACTTTAGAAAAACCTTTCTATTTCTTGGTCCATCATATTCGGCAAAGAAGACCTTTTGCCAGGTGCCAAGGAGGAGTTTTCCTTTTTCGACGATAAGGATAAGGGTAGGTCCTGTAAGAGCAGACTTTACATGCCCAGGAGAATTACCTTCAAGATGCTTGTAGGGGAATTTTTCAGGAGCAAGTTGAGAGAATATTGCTAAAATGTCCTCCTTAACTGAAGGGTCAGCCCCTTCGTTAACAATAAGACCTGCGGTTGTATGGGGATTAAAGAGGATACAAATGCCATCTTTGTTGGGTAAAAGTTTTTCTATCTCATGAGTTATATCTATTAGTTCTGTCTTTCTTGTTGTTTTTATATTTATTACCTCGAGCATGTAATTTTTATAATGGATTTTTTTTTAAAGTCAAGACGAATTTTTTACTAAAATACCAAACTAAAACCTAAGCAGAAGAAAACCCCATTCCTTTAAGAACTGTGACTTCACCTTCTTGAACCCAAGTTGAAAATAGTGTCTAAAAATATCCTCAGTATCCTCCTTAAAGAAACCAGAGAGCATGAGATAGGTCTCACCAGGCTTGCTTAGCTCCTTAAAAAGAGAAGATAGGGCTTTTAGTTCTTTTTGCCCGATGTTGGCAAGGATGAGGTCGAACTTTTTATCCCTTTCTTCCTCCGGAACTTCCTTTGCAATCTTCACCTGACTTAAGACCTTATTTCTTTCGGCGTTCTCATAGGTTGCAGAAAGGGCAAGCTCGTCTATGTCTACCGCAAGGATGCTTGCCTTTGGGCAAAGCTTTGCCACCGCAATGGCTAAAATCCCGCTCCCGCACCCCATGTCAAGAACTCTTAGAGGTTTGTCCTCTTTTCCCTCTAAAAATTCATCAAGATTTTCAAGCATAAGTTGTGTTGTGGCATGATGCCCTGTTCCAAAGGCTTGCCCTGGATAGATGATGACCTTGATCCTTCCCTCCCCTTCCTCCCCTTCTTCCCCTTCCTCCCAAGGTGGAAGGACTAAAAGCCTCTTTCCTACCTTAAGGGGCGGGAAGTTATACTTCCAAATCTCCTCCCACTTCTCCTTAGGTTGAAGGGAAAGCTCAACCTTAGCCACATCGTATTTTTGGCTTAAAGAATATAAGTGTTCTAAGAGGTCTGAGTCCTTTTTTCCCAAGTTTATAGGAAAGTAGAACTTAAAAATCACCTCTAAATCCCTTTCCTCGTATTCCCAGCCTGAGCTTGCTAAGCTATAAAGCTCCTCTTCAATGAAAGGTGCTACGTCTTTACTTACTGCTAAGGTAAAAACTAAATACATGGTCTTACCCCCTATGCCTCTTGAATGAAGTGCCTTTTATTAAAGGATTTAAAAAGATGCCAAAAAGCCTATCGAGCATGAGATAAACCTCCTTTGGTCCAAAAAGCTTAACGATAGCGTAGTAAACTCCTGCTCCTGCTGGCACAGCAAGAAGAATTAGCCATACTTTATGTAGCTTTGCTTGTTCAAAAAAATAAAACTTTAGCCCATAAACAAGAAAGCTCATAGCAGCCGTTCCCAAAAGAATAACTCCAAGGGCTCGGAAAAGCACCCTAAAGCTTAGCCCTCTCAAATACAAAGCAGATGCGAGGCTTAAGAATAGACACTGGGAGATGAGAGATAGTGTCGTCCCAAGGGCTACCGCTTTTATTCCTAATTTTTTTATACTAAGTAATATAACGGCAAAATTTACAAGCAATGCTACTCCGCTTGCCAGGGCTGGGATGTAAGTCTTTCCAAGGGAATAAAAAAGAGGGATTATAGTCTTTGATGCGCTGTAAAAAGGAAGAGCCAAGGATAGTATAGCTAAGAGCGCACCTGTCATCTCCGTGTCAAGGCTTGTAAACCTTCCCCTTTCAAAAAGGACGGATATTATCTCCTGGGCGAGAAGATAAAGACCGGCTGATGAGGGAAGGGATAAGCTTAAAGACAGAACAAGCGAGCGGGTAAATATGTCTCTGGCCTGAGGGAGCTCTGCTTGCCTTTCTTTTTGACTTAGGATCCTTGTCAACTCTGGGAGGAGGGCTTGAGTTATTCCAACTCCGAACAAACCAAGGGGCACATACATAACCCGAAAGGCATAGGAATACCAAGAAACAGCCCCTTCACCGCAGGAGGTAGCAAAGTAGGTGTTAACAAAGATGTTTATCTGCATGAGAGAAAGCCCAAAGATGGTTGGACCTATGAGCCTTAAGACCTCCTTGAAAGCTGGATGAGTAAAATCGGGTTTAATACCGAAGGAAAACCCTTCTTTCAAAAGAAGGGGAACCTGAATTAAGGCTTGAAGACAACCGCCAAGGGTTACCCCAACCGCCATGGCATAGATAGGCTCAATCCCAAGGGAAACTAAAAGGAAATAGCCAAAAACCCCGATCAAGATAGAAGAAAGGTTAAAAAGACCGGAAGAGATAGCAGGCAGAAAAAAATAGCCAAGGCTGTTTAGCAAGCCGGCAAAGAGAGAAGCTAAGCTTATGAAGAAGAGGAAGGGTATGGTTATGTAGGTGAGGTTTACCGCAAGGGAAAACTTTGAGGGTGTTTCTTTAAAGGCTGGAGCAAGAAGCTCAACGAGGCTTGGAGTAAAAAGAAGCATAAGGAGAACCACCGAGCCTGAAAGAAATATAAAATTTGCAAGAAGCGTCTTTGCCACTGTTAAAGCCCTTTCTTTTCCCTCACGCTCTAAGGTTGAGCTAAAGACTTTGACGAAGGCTGCTTGGCTTGCTCCCTCGGCAAAGAGGTCCCTCAAAAGGTTTGGGATGCGGTAAGCTACGACGAAGGCATCCATGCTTTTTCCAGCTCCAAAAAAGTAGGCAAGGACTTGTTCTCTGACAAGCCCAAGGATCCTACTTATGAAAACTGCTATGGTGACTGAGCTTGCCCCTCTGGCTACCTTTTCGATGCGCTCTTCTTTGGCTTGAGAAGAAGGGCTTTTTGAATGATCCTGCCTCAATGTATCCCCAAAGTTTTTGGCTGTTTGGCTTTAAATTACAGATTTTAAAACACTTTAAACAAATTAGAAGCCATCTAAAGGATTATCTCGAGTTAATTGGATGAAGGACGAGCGTCAGCTTGCTCTGTAATTCATCCATAACCTCTTGACAAATTTTAATGGAGAATTATTTTAATTGAAAATCAGTTGCGAGAAGTTTATAATGATTGAAGAGATTTTAAAAAACTTTAGAGATTTTATTCGGAAAAAAGGTCTAAAATATACCTCAGAAAGAGAAGAGATACTTGAGGAGATTCTCAGCATTGATGGGCACTTTGATGTAGAGGAGCTATATCAACGGTTAAAACAAAAGAACAAAAAGATTTCTAAGCCCTCGATCTATAGGAGCATTCCCTTATTCATCGAAGCTGGATACATTCAAGAGGTGTATCGACAAGATGGGCACTCGCATTATGAAGTAACGATAAACAAAGCTCCTCATCTTCATTTCCTTTGTTTGCGCTGTGGAAAAGTTGAAGAAATCATTGACCCCGAGCTTGAACACCTTATTCGAACAAAGGAGGCTGAAAAGGGATTCAAGCTACTTACCCATCACTTGGAATCCTTTGGTATATGCGAGACATGTCAAAAGGCAGAAACCACCACCCTCGATATGGTAGAAAAGGGCAAGGTTGTTGAAGTCCTTGATTTACCTGCGGATGTGATGTGTAAAAAGCTCATAGCCATGGGTTTAAGAAAAGGTGAGCTCTTAAAGGTGCTTCAGGTCTGTGGTCGAACCATGCTCGTTGAAATTGGAAACTCCCGAATTGTCATAAATAAAGAGCTTGCAAGCAAGATACCGGTCAAGATTGTAAGGAAGGAGAAGGTTGCCGAGAATTTGCCCTGCGAGCTTATAGACGGAGAGGAAGCTCAGCAAGATCCCTGTCCTTTAAAAAAATAAGAATGATGCTTGCCAAATAAAGGATGAAAAAGCTTGTCCCCGGAATTTTTTGATTAAGCTTTTATCTAAACTCTAAAACTATCTATCGGAGTAATGATGGAAAAAATTCGCGTCGTCTTAGCAGGCAACCCAAATGTTGGCAAAACAAGCATCCTTAACCATGTATGCGGGGCGACATTAAGAATAGGTAATTTCCCCGGGGTCACGGTTGAAAAAAAGGAAGGGCGGAGGATTTTTCGAGGATATGAAATCGAGTTTGTAGACCTTCCAGGCATTTACACTTTAGAATTTTACACATCTTTAGATGAAAAGGTGGCGGTAGATTATCTAAAACAAGGAGAGTATGACCTCATCCTTAATGTGGTTGAAAGCCCAAAGCTTGAAAGGGACCTCTATCTTACTCTTCAGCTTGTTCAGCTAAAAAAACCATTGGTAATTGCCCTCAATATGTCTGATGAAGCCGAGGCTTTAGGCATAAAGATAGACGAGGCAAGACTTTCTGAGATCCTAAAAGTTCCGGTTGTCAAAACCGTAGGAAGAACAGGAAAAGGCACAGATGAGCTCCTTGAGGCTATCATTATCGCCCGTGAGAAAAACTCAGTCCCTACCCTCTCAAGAATTCCTGTTCAGATCGTAAGCAGTGCTGAACCTTTAAACTTTGATTATGCAAGCTTAGCTCAAGGTTTAGCTAAAGAGGTCTTACGCAAAAAGCTTATTACCCAAAGAAACATTTCGGATTTTCTTGACAATCTTCTTTTGCATCCAGTTCTTGGCATCTTTTTCCTTTTTTTGATTTACTATCTTGTTTTTAAGACGGTGTTTGACCTTTCTTCTCCTTTAGTTGATTTTCTTGACGGTTTTTTTTCGGATTTTTTGAGTCAAGGGCTATCTTTCCTTTTGAGCCGTTCCGGTCTTCCGGATTTTTTGGTGCAGTTTTTTGGAAGCGCGGTAATCGGTGGGGTTGGAACGGTCCTTACCTTTGTGCCGACAGTCTTTTTGATGTTTCTTTTTATCACTCTTTTAGAGACCTCTGGCTATCTCCCTCGCGTTGCTTTCCTTATGGACAGGTTTACTCACAGAATTGGGCTTCACGGACATAGCGTCATTCCTCTAATCCTTGGGTTTGGCTGCAGTGTTCCTGCCATCCTTGCCTTAAGGGTCCTTCCTGACCCTAAGGATAGATTGATCGTGATGGCTATGATACCCTTTATGCCTTGCAGTGCAAGGCTCATTGTATTCTCTTTTTTTGCAAGCCTTTTCTTTAAAAACCCTGTTTTAATCGTATTTTCTCTCTACATGTTGGGAATTTTTGTGGCGTTTTTAACCGGGTTAATCCTACAAAAAACTTTATACAAAAAAGAACTTTCTCATTTTGTGATGGACCTACCACCCTATCGTTTGCCCTCAGCAAAAACTCTATTTCGCATCGTTTGGCTCCATCTGAAAAGCTTTCTTTATCGAGCTGGAACGATAATTTTTGCCATATCAGTGATGATATGGCTGCTTTTAAACCTACCGTTAGGAGAAGAAAAATTAGAAAACACCTACGCTGCAAGGGTAGGAAAAGCCATCTCCTACATCTTTGCACCACTTGGGTTGGATGACTGGAGGATAGGAACAAGCTTGATCCCAGCTTTTTTAGCGAGAGAAGCCATTATTTCCACCCTCGGCGTCATCGTCGAGGAGGAAAAAGAAGAAAAGGTGGAAGACTTTGACTGGAAAAGCAAGGCCCAAGAACAAGGGAAGAACTTTGTAGAAGCTTTAAAAAAGGGCTTAATCTCCCTTATTACCCCCTATCCTACTGTTCTTTCTGACGAGGATGACGAAGAAAAGCAAACTATTAAAGAAAGAATAAGAGGACTGTTTCAACCTCCTCAAGCACTGTCTTTCTTGGTTTTCATCCTTGTATACATGTCCTGCATGGCAACGCTTGCAACCATTTGGAAAGAAGCAGGAAAAAGCTACGCTCTTCTTTATTTTTGCTACAGCTTATTTTTAGCCTACATACTTTCTGGCTTTACTTATCATCTTTCAAGGATAATTTTGAGCTAAAGAGCTGTTCCTAAACCGCCAAGCCCTACAAGGTTTATCAAAAAATGAAACTTTGTATCCTTTGGCGTTGAAGTAAAACCAAACCTAAGAAGATAGCAATCATGCAGATAAGCAAGCTCAAGCTTAAGCTCAGAGGTCTGGTTAAGCTTTAGGTTTCTTGTGGCGTAGAAATGAAGGCCTAACTTTTGCCAAAAGGTATGATAAGCCTCAAAAACAGCCTGCCTTGTCTTCCAAGCAGAATCCTCTTGATACTGAAAGTTTAGCCTTTCAATCAGGACCTCGTTTGTCGTGACCGTAAAATAATGCTTTTTGAAGCCGTAACCGTAAAAGTTGTAGGCTGCGTCATGTCTTACGCTAATTCTCCTCCCTTGGAGTAGGACCTGAAGATAGAGGTCGGAGAGGGCTCGTTCCTCAGGGGGTAAAGAGGTTGCGCTCCTTTTTGCCTTCTCGATGTCGTAGATTTGATAGGCTTTGACAATAAGAAAATTGTAGCGTGTAGGAAGGTTGAAGAACTGCCACAGCCCATACTTCAAAGCCAAGGTCTTATCCTTTAACAAATCCTCATCTAAGAATATTGGAACATCCTTTCTTGAGGGCTTTGACTGATAACGGAGAATGGCAAAGGGCTTAAGCACATGCTCAAAGCTAAGATCTCCTTGTCCGCCAAAAGGCAAGAAATATGACCTTTTAAGCAAGGTATAAGTAGAAACTTCGGTAGAAACAAAACCGCTTAAGAACTTGTCCTGCGAAAAATTTCCCCTCCCTGAAAGATAATAAAGGTTCTGGGTGTAGGAAATGGTAAAAAGATTCCGTAGATAGGAAAATTTAAACGGATAGTTCAATTCAAGCTTTGGGGAAACCCTATGCCCGTAGTAGTCCTTCTTTCTATAAAAGTAGTAATAATCAAAGACAAAGGTTGGCAAAAGGGCATGCCACTCAAAGGGAAGGATGTTTAGATGGAAATTGGCTAAGGGCTGAAGGATTGTTTTCTCATCGTTAGGTCCGTGATAATCGTAATAGGTGCTTGAAATCCTGCTGTAGAGGCTACCTCTAAACCACTGCCCCCAGAGGCTTGAAGTGCGGTAATCTTGAGTTTTATCGTTAACATCCCGCCTAAAAGTCTCGAGATAGCGAGATTTTACTCGGTCAAACCCGCCTTCACCAACGTTGAATTCCTCAAGAAACTCTTTATCAGAGGTGAGGTCAACATCAAGATGCACATCAAGATTTTCCCTTAAGCCAACATCAACCTTACCTGTTAACCACCACCTTTTTCCTTGCCCTTTTTCCCTATCCTCAAGGTATCGATAGTTGAAGACCGATTTAATGTTTTCGGTAAGGGTTATTCTGTTTTCCAAGTCAAAAAGAAGCCCTCGTTTCGTAAGATAAAGGGGAGATATGGTGAAGTCTATCTGGTCAGTAAGGGGTATAAAATAAGGAAGTTGAAAGCCAAAGCCAAGTCTATTACCCTGGGCGATGTTCGGAGGAAGGAACCCTCGCTTTCTCTCTTGCAATACGGGGAGGCTCACCTTTGGCATGAAGATAGACTTAGGAAGATAGAGAAGAGGAAACCTGCCTACTCTGAACTTTGTAGCGTCAGCTTTGGAAAGCTCGTCGGGTCCAAAGATAAAGTTTTTAACCTCTATGCTCCAGGGCGGAAACTCCTCCTCTTCACAGTCAAGCTCACAGGTTGTAATGATAGCCCTTTCTGCTTTGTATTCGTTTAAGGCGTTCTTCTCAAAACCATAGGCTTTTATCCGGATGTTTTGTTTTTTTAGAAAGAGGAGGACGCTATCGCTCTCCAACTGATTGAACCTAAGGTCAACGGTTGCCGAATTTCCCCTTAAGCTTGCGTTTTCCGTTAGATACTGGATTTGAAATCTTTTTAAAACTAAGATTTCCCGCCTTGGGTCAAAGATTGCTTGGTCAGCAAGGATAAAAAAGTCTTTGCTTTCTATGAAAACATTACCCTCCGCAAGGAGCCTTTCGCCCTGCCCAAGGATTTCAAACCTATCGGCAGAAACTTCAATCTTTGAAGACGAAGGCAGGGCGTATAAAGAACTTATCTTTAATAAAGAAACAAGGTAGCAAACAAGAAAGATTGATAGAAGAGTTTTTAGCCCTTTCAACGATGGCTTTATTACTTCTCCTCTTCTTCTTCAAGAAGCTCTTCAACCTCCTCTTTTCCGGCCTCAAGCTCCTCTGCCTGCTCTTCATCTAATTTTAGGAGAAGTGCCATAAATTCACCAACATGGGTCTTCTCCTCTCTTGCCACATCAAGAAGGATGGTCCTGATGTTTTCATCCTCTGTCATGTTGGCAAGCTGTTCATAGAGGTTTATGGCATCAAGCTCAGCGATGATGGCTAACCGGAGGATCTGTTTATCAAGGTCTTCCTCATCAATCCTATCAATCTCAATGGGTATTTTAGAAAGCATAGTACACCTCCCTTGGTATATTTAAGCCTATTTTACTTATTTTTTATCTCCACGTCAATTTAAATCAGAACCGGGGTCCCTCCTACCTCTTTGATGAGCTTTTCTATCTCATCTTGAGGTAGGTTGGTGATGACTTCACTTTTGTGGCTTTCGCTTATTTTTTCTTCGATCACGGTGCCATGAAAATGGTCTGCCCCGAAGAGAAGGGCAACTTGCCCTAAACCAACGCCGAGAAAAACCCAGTAGGACTTAATGTGCGGAAAGTTATCAAGCACTAAACGGGATATGGCAAAGGTTCTTAAAATCTTTTGAGCGGAAACGGGCGGAAGATGAGAAAGCTTCGTGTTTTCTGGCAAAAAAGGAAGGGGTACAAAGCATTCAAAACCACCTGTTTCATCCTGAGCAGTCCTAAGCATAATAAGATGTTCTATAATTTCTTCCTCTGTCTCTAAATGACCAAATAGAAGGGTGGCATTGCTTTTTAGACCAAGCTTGTGGGCAGTTTTAGCAATTTCAAGCCATCTTCTATGGTCAATCTTTGCTGGATAAAGCTCCTCTCTTAATCTATCAGAAAAGATTTCAGCCCCACCACCAGGCAAGGCATTAAGCCCTGCCCTTTTAAGGTCTGTTAAAACCTCAGCTACATCCTTTCCGGAAATTTTACTCAAAAAATCAACCTCAACGCAGGTAAAGCCTCGGATCCTTAGGATTGGAAAGTTTTTCCTTATGGCTGAGATAAGCTCAACATAGTAGTCGTAGGGTAGGTCTGGGTTTAGACCACCTACGATGTGAACTTCTCTAAGGTTTGGGCTTTCGCTTATCTTTCTTAAAACATCGTCTATTTCAAGCACATAGGCTCTTTCATCATCTTTGGAACAGTGATAGGCACAGAATTTACAATGCATTATGCAGACATTGGTATAGTTGATGTGCCGATTGATGGTGTAGTAGTAATTTTTGCCGTGGAGCCTTTCTTTAAAGCTATGGGCAAGCTTGCCGAGCTCAAAGAGGTCAGCGTTTTTATAAAGGGATAACGCTTCTTTAAAATCAAGCCTTTGCATATTCAAATTTCATTTTACTTCTTTTTTTTCACTGAAAACATATTTTTTCACTGAAAACATAGCGTCCCTACCACCTGCTACTAAGCGGAAGCCCGAACCCCTTCCCCTCGGTCTAAGCGACCTTTCCATCCTCCCCTCGTAGGAAAATAACACAGTTGAACCCATCGCACAATCGCCCAACACTTTTGAGAAGTTAGGAATAGACCACAGAAACAAAAATAAAAAAATTCTCAAAATTAGAGAAAAATAATTTCAATAAAAAAATATACTCAAATACACAGCATATAAAGACTATAGATGAAAATAAATAGGATGTAAGGATATGAAAGGGAAGAAGTTTTGATTTTGGCGGTGGTTTTAGTGTTGTTCGCCTCGTCAGGGCAGGCGGCAACTCAGGAAGAACTATTGCGGAAGATTGAACAACTTTCTAAAGAGCTTGAGGCTTTGAAGGCTCAGCTTAAGGAGATAAAGGAAAAGCAGGCTACTCAGGAAGAAAAGGTGAACGCCGTTGATAAGACTGTCTCAGCCATTAAAGATAAGATCGGCAAGTTTAAGATAGGTGGGGACATCAGGGTTAGGATTAACAGCACAAGGGCAGATGTTAAACAAAATGCCTTTATGCTTGGCATGTTGAAAGATTTAAAGCCGTACCTACCATCAATGTTAGGAGTACCATCAGGCTATATTTTAAAACTTGATGATACGCTACTTGATGAATTTGCGAAGAAAACAAAAAGCCACAAAGAAGATAACGATTCCCTTTGGACAAACAGGCTAAGGCTTGACCTTTCTGTAAAGCCAACCGAGGATACTGTAGTCAAGGTTAGGCTTGCTTACCAGAAGGCTTGGGGTGAGACGGATGATTATTTTGCCCCTTACCTCTTCTTCCCGATGAAGAACAACTTTACCCTTGGCGTAAGACCAGCTGACAACACCCTTTATGTGGACAGAGCCTACTTCAACTGGTCTAACATCTTTGGAAAGCCCATCTGGATCTCCTTCGGACGCAGACCAACTACTCACGGTGTTCCTCAGGAGATCAGGGAAGGTATAGACAGTAGGGATGCTACGCCCACTGCTATTAACATCGACGTGCCCTTTGATGGTGCTACCATTGGTTATGACTGGGGAACGGGTAGGGCAAGGTTCTGCTATGGAAGGGGCTTTGAGTCTGGGTTTAAGACACCCATTGACCGGGCAAAGGATGATGTAGAGTTCTACGGCTTTAACATCGACCTTTATGACGCTAACAACATGTTCCTCAACTTCCAAGCCTTTAAGGCTCAAGACATCATGGACTTTCCGAGCGGAACAATGTATATGTTCAACCCCGCCTATGGTATGTATATGCCAGCTCCAATGCGTGGAAAAACAAACCTTGGAGATATCTACGAGATCGGTTTGACCTGGACCCATAAAAATGTAAAATTCTTCAACCTTGAGGGCTTAGACTACTTTATCTCCCTCGGTATGAGCATTGCTGAGCCAAAAGCCATTGGTGAAATGCCTATGAATGTATTTTTAACTGATTCGAGCTTAGGAACATTTAGCATGCCGATGACCCTCTATTACACTTTACTTAATGGAATGAGCCTTGACCCAACTCAAATCAAAAAGAAGACCCGCACCGGCTATGCGGTCTATGCTGGAGTTAGGTTCCCCATTCCGCAGGTCTCCGGGGCAAAGCTTGGTCTTGAATACAACTACGGCTCTAAGTGGTGGATGCCCTTCCACATCGGCTCTGACGACCCATACATGAACAAGCTCTCAACCCGCGGTCATGTGGCTGAAGTATACTGGCAGCAGGACCTACCAGTAGGAGCAAAGCTTGTCAAGAATGGAAGAGCCTTACTCAGGGTAGGCTTTCAATACTATTGGTTTGATTATTATGGCTCTGGAAACTGGCTTGAAACCCCAAGGAAGATCAGCGACATCAAGAAGTGGGCAAAGTCTATAAATCCTATGGATCAGATGAAAGCCATGACCATGTATGTACCCATCGACACCATGTGGAACCTCTACGGCTCTCTTGAACTCTTCTTCTAAGTCCTGATAGACCCTGAGCAAGATAGAACCCCGGGGCTAAATCCCTCGGGGTTTTTTATTTTTGCTCATAAGCTTTCAATCTTTCCTTTATCCTCTTTGCTAAGCTTAAATTAAATCCTGGAAGCCTTGCTATCTCCTCTAAGCTTGCCTGAGAAAGCTCCTCAAGGCTTGAAAAATGGCTAAGCAGGGTCTTTCTCCTCTTTGGACCAAGCCCAGGGATGCTGTCAAGAAGCTCAGAAGAAAAGTCTAACCTTTCTTTAGTTTTTTCTGCAAAAGACTTGGCGAAGCGGTGAGCCTCTTCCATTACCCTCCAGATAAAATGGTAAACCCTTTCATATTTTGGCAAAAATACAGGGTTTTTTCTACCCGGAAGATAAAGCTTTTCTGGCTCTCTTTTTTCGTTTTTGGCAACGCTTGCTAAGGCAACCTCGGTTATACCTAAATCCTCAGCAGCTTGAAGGGCTGTTTGGAGATGCCCCTTTCCTCCGTCCACGAGTAAAACATCCGGCAAGTTTCCCTCTTCAAGCCCTCTTCTTAGCCTGCGATAAACAACTTCATAGAGCATGGAGTAGTCGTCTCTCCCTTCGCTTTTTATGTGATAGTGGCGATACCTTGTTTTATCAGGCTCTCCCTCAAAGAAGCAGACGATGGCTCCAACTCTTGCGGTGCCCGCATACTGCGAAAGGTCAACAGCCTCAACGAACCGAGGAAGGTCAGGCATCCGCAAAAGCCTTGCCAGCTCCTCCGCAAGCCCATCATGCCAGGGCTTCTCTTTCCTTAACTGAGAAAGTCTAAAATGCTCAAGGTTCTTTTGGGCTATCTCCAAAAGGTAAGAGTACTCTTCCCCCTTCGGCACGGGGGAAACAATTACTTCTCTTCCAGCAAGGTCTGAAAGGGCTAAGGCTAGCTCCTCTCGGTTTTCTTCTTGCCAACTAAGGTAGACCTTGTCGGGTATAACTTTTCCCTCGCTGTAGTATTGGATGATAAGGGACTTTAATGTGCCTTCTTCTTCGATAGGTTTCTTTAGTCTAAAGGGTTGGAAGCCGTAGAGATAGCCAAGCCTCACAAAGAGGACTATCAAGTATAGGTCTTCATCTTCAAGTTTTGCGTGCCAGAGGTCAAAGTCTTCAGATGTAGAAAGGACTACCGCCTGTTTGTTTAAAACTTCCTCAAGCTCTTTAATCCTATCCCTGAGGAAGGCTGCCCTTTCAAACTCAAGCCTTTCAGCAAGCTCAAGCATCTCTGCCCTCATCTTATCAAGGAGCTCCCTTGCCCTACCCTGAAAAAAGTCAACTACGCCTTGCACGAGCTTGGCATACTCTTCCCTTGGCACATCTCTAACGCAAGGAGCAAGGCACTTTTTTATCTGATGGTAGACGCAAGGAGCCCTCCTTCGCCTCATCTCAGAGAGGGTGCACCTTCTTAGCGGAAAGGTCTTAGAAAGGAGCTTAAGGATCTCTCTTATGGCTTTTGCCGAGGTGAAAGGACCAAAGTATAGGGCTTTATCTCCCTTTTTTCTTTTTCTCACTATTTGAAGGGCAGGATAATCCTCGTTTAAGTTTATGCGGATGAGGGGAAAGTGTTTGTCGTCCTTTAGAAGGACATTGAATTTTGGGCGGTATTTTTTGATTAAGGTTGCTTCTAGGAGAAGAGCCTCTTTTTCTGTGCGAGTAAGGATGTATTCAAGCTCTTTTGCGGTATCTAAAAGCCTTTGAATTTTAGGAGAGAGATAGCCGGTTCGGAAGTAGCTTGAAATCCTTGCCCTAAGGTCCTTTGCCTTGCCTACATACAGGACCTCCCCTCTGGAATCTTTGTAAAGATAAACCCCAGGCTCGTTCGGTATCTTTTCAAGCTCAAGCTGAGAAAGGGGGATGCTCATAGATGCTCAAAATGTGTTAAGCTACCTTTGAAAGTTTGTTCTGTTGACTTGGTTTTTCAAGTTCTTCAAACTTTCTTCGCCAAAGTTCGAGCCTTGCCCTCATCTCTTTGATGGTTGCTGTTTGAGCAACCGCAAGGTCTTGAGGAGAAGGATCTACTGGAGCAAGAGCAGCTCGCCTAACGATTTCCATCTTTTGAATAGTCTCCTCAGGGGTTGGCTCTTCAGAAACATCTATGCTAACCTCTCCCCCAGTGATGTAAAGCCTGCCATCAGGACCTTTGGTATACTCATACCGGACGGAACCAGCATATCGCCCACCTACAACCTTATGAGCCATCTCGTGAGCAATAACCCTTGCCTCTATTCTCTTTAGCTTTTCTACTTCCATTCGAAGCTTTTGCTCTTCAACCTGGTCCCTTAATTTAGCGTAAGAAGTTTGATTAAAGGATAGATTATCTTTCGAAGCCGGATTGAGAAAAGGATTAATAAGATAAGCTCCAGGTCCCGGCACAAACATTTCGCACTTTAAGCTTTGTTTTTTAATAATTTTAATACAAACTTGGGAAAGTTTTGAGTAGAGCTAAACGTTAGTTGTTTAACAAAATTTCGACGATTGCTTAAGAGGTCCCACAGGGTTTAATAAAACAAGAGAAACATGTAGAGGTAAGGTGATGGCTCGTCAAGGTAAGATATAAGGACGATATTCGACACAAAGCCGAATGCCTTTAAATTTTATAATATATAAATCTACCTTGAATCCTTTTGTGGAAATCTTATGATAAAATTAAAAGACAGAAAGGAGGTTAAGGAACATGAAATCTCGTTGGATTGTGCATCTGAAGCAAGCTTTTGAAGCCTTCATCGAAGACCTAACCTCCTTTCTCCCTGAAAAAAGTAGAGCCCATCTTAAGAATGCCAAAAAGGAGATGCTTCTTGCTTTAAAGGAGCTTATTGAGAAGAAGATCGAAGAGCTTGAAAAACCAAAGAAAGAGGTAAAAAAGGTTAAGGTAGAGGCTGAAGAGTAGAGTCCAAGAGCATGCGGATAATCCTTTATACCGGAAAAGGCGGAGTTGGAAAGACCACTTTGTCTGCAGCAACAGCAGCTTATCTTTCATCCCTTGGGAAGAAAGTTTTAGTTGTCTCTGTAGACCCAGCTCACTCACTCTCGGATGTGTTAGAAGTTGAGGTTGGTCCTGAGCCGAAGGCTATCGCTGAAAACTTCTTTGCTCAGGAAATAGATGTCTATTTTTCTGTAGAAAAATACTGGGGAAAGCTCCAAGAGTATCTTAAGAGTCTTCTCAAATGGCAGGGTGTTGAAGAGGTCTTGGCAGAGGAGTTGTCCATTCTACCAGGGATGGAAGAGGTTTCTGCCTTCCTTTGGATAAACAGTCATGTTGAGAAAGGAGAGTATGATGTGATCATAGTTGATTCTGCTCCAACTGGCGAAACTTTAAGGTTTCTTAGCCTGCCTGATGCGGCAAGTTGGTGGGTCACCAAGGTGCTACCTCTTCAGAGAAAGCTCATGAAGTTTATCCGCCCTGTGGCTAAAGTAGCAACAGACATGCCCTTGCCCGAAGAAGAAACTTACGACGCCCTCGAAGACCTTTTCAGACAGGTCTACAACCTCTACTATCTTTTGCAAAACCCTAAAATTTCCTCTGTAAGGATTGTAACCAACCCCGAAAAGATGGTTCTCAGGGAAACTGAGAAGGCTTATACCTACCTTCATCTTTTTGGTTTCCCCGTAGACGCTATCTTGGTTAACAGGGTGGCTGAAAAAGAAAACTTTTTAGCAAGCATCCAGCAAAAATACTTAGAGGAGATCTATCAAAATTTCTACCCTACCCCTATATTTGAAGTGCCCTATCTTAAAGAGGAAGTCCTTGGTCTGGAAAAGCTTAAGGAACTTGGAAGGCTCGTCTTCGGCGATAAAGATCCGAGTGAGGTTTTCTATCAGGACAAACCTTTTGAAGTCTTTGAACGAGATGGAGACTTTGTGCTAAAGCTTCATCTCCGAGAAGTCCCAAAGGAAAAGCTTGAAGTCTTTCATTCTGGTGATCAGCTAACCATAAGGATCGGCAATTTCAAAAAGCATTTCTTCCTTCCACGGGTCTTGATCCACAAAGAGGTAAAGTCAGCAAAGATCAACCCTCCCTATTTAGAGATTACCTTTGGATAAAGGTCAAACTCTTCAAATCTCAACCCACTTATTACTATATTATTACTAATGGCAATATCGCAACCTAATTTATAATATCACATTCTGAACACCCTCTATGTTAGCCAAG
>JBMSAU010000080.1:0-17477 GCA_049414625.1 Thermodesulfobacteriaceae bacterium | reverse complement strand
AAAAAGGATGCTCGGCAGGAGGAAGTAGGGGGACTTTAAATCCCTTGCTATGCTTAGGGAACACATTTTGAGGAGCTCACATCATTTTCTCTTCGGATTTAGAATGTCTTGTAAGGCTTCGGAAAGTAAGGTTAAGGCTAAGACTGTTGACAAAATGGCTAAGCCTGGGAATAAAGATAGCCACCAGGCAACCTCTAATGCTTCCTTTCCTTCGATTAGCATGTTACCCCAGGAAGGGATTGGGGGTTGAACGCCTATTCCAAGAAAAGATAGAGCAGACTCAATAAGTATAGCTTGTCCCATTCCAAGGGACGCGGAAACAAGGATTGGGGCTACGGCGTTAGGGAGGAGATGTCTAAAGATGATCCTTGCTGAGCTTGCCCCGTAAAGCCTTGCAGAGAGGACAAATTCTCGCTCTTTAAGAGATAGGATCTCTGCCCGAACAAGTCTTGCCACACCCATCCAGCTCGTAAGTCCGATGACGATCATGATGTTCGTAAGCGATGGCTCAAGATAGGCTATTACTGCAAGGATGAGAAAAATGGTTGGGAAACAAAGGAACATATCGATTATTCGGCAGATTATCTGGTCTACAAGCCCCCCATAGTATCCGGCGATCGCACCAAGAGTTATCCCCAAAATCAGAGATAAGCCAACGGCTACGAAGGCAACTTGTAAAGAAATCCTTGCCCCATAAAGCATGCGTGCTAAAACATCCCTCCCAAGAAGGTCTGTCCCCAGAGGATGTTCAAGGCTTGGCGGATGAAGGATCTTTTCAACATGGACCTCAAAGGGGCTTACAGGATAAATATAAGGTCCAAGAAGGGCTGACAAAAAGAGGATTATTAAAAAAAGAAGAGAGAAAAAACCTGTTCGGTGGGATATCAAGGCTTTAAGCATGATTTGTGCTAAGTTTTTTCGCCTGTTCTAATGCGTGGGTCAGCAAGGGCATAGCCGATGTCTGCTAAAAAGTTGCCAAGAAGGGTTAGGACTGAGACTAAGACGAGGTTAGCAAGGATGACTGGATAATCCCTTGAAAGAACTGCTTGCCACATAAGCTGACCAACGCCTGGAATGCCGAAGATGGATTCAAAGATGACGCTTCCTCCTATCAATCCAGGCAAGGATAGTCCAAGGATGGTGATCAATGGAAGAAGGGCATTCCTTAGAGCATGGCGATAAAGAATCTTTCTTTCCGACAAACCTTTTGCTCGAGCAAAGAGGATAAAATCGCTCCCTAAAACCTCAACCATAGAATTCCTCACATACCGAGCTATGCCAGCAATCCCCCCAAAGGTAGCCACAAGAAGGGGCATGATAAGATGCTTTGCCCAGTCTAAAACCTTCTCAAAAAAGCTCATCTCTTCGTAGCCAACGCTACTATGCAAACCAGAGATGGGTAAAATCCCAAGCTTTACGCCAAAGAGCATCATAAGAAGAAGGGCAAACCAAAAGCTCGGCATGGAATATCCAAGGAGCGTAAAGATAGTGATCAATCTATCCCTAAAGGTGCCTGCGTGGACGGCTGAGTATACTCCGATGGGAATGCTAACTAGAAGGATTATAACCAGGGCTAAGCTGTTTATAAGGAGGGTAACAGGAAGTCTTTCTTTGATCTTATCCCAGACAGGGCGTTGGTCTATGGAAAAGGATACGCCAAAGTCTAAGGTAATAACCCCTTTAAGCCATTTTAGGTATCTTTCGTGCAAGGGCTTGTCAAGACCATACATCTGAATCAGTCTTTCTCGAAACTCAGGGGTTATTTTGGGGTTGAACTCCGTCATTGGGCTCAATGGATCGCCCGGAGCAAGATGGATGATCCCAAAGCTGATGGTAAGCACTCCCCATAAGGTTAGTAGCATTATCGCCAAACGCTTAATCAAAAATCTCAACATAGGCTAAGCCCTTTTTCTTTCTGCCTGCGAAGGTTTAAGATAAAGAGGCAAGACCTCATCTCCAGATAAGACCTTAGCCTCACCTTGGGAAAGTTTTAACATCGCAAGCCTTCCTAACAGAGCTGCTGAAAGCTCGACTGGATAAGACGGAAAAACCACCTTGTGAGATAGTCTCTCGATTAGATAGTCTTTCCACTTTTCCAGGGTCTCGCTCACGATGAGCGTCTTTTCTTTGATCAGGCTTTCCAGCTCCTCAAGGCGTAAAAGGCAGGGCTCAAGAAGAGTTGCAAGCCTTCCCTTTTCCCATCTATACATGCCGGCAAAGACCTCCCCTGTGTAGGCATCAACCAGGGAAAGGATAGGAAGCTCCGGGCATCCATACCCAAAGCTTAATACCTCAAGGCTGGAAATAGGAATTACCGGTTTTTCGTGGACCAGAGTTAAGGCTTTGACCAAGCTTAACCCTACTCTAAGTCCGGTAAAACTACCTGGTCCAACATCAACAACAAAGTAGTCTGCCTCTTCAATGGGAAAAGGAGTCGGGAGAGGTCCCTCGCTTGGGTTAGACTGAAAAATTAGCGGTAGAAGCCGAAAAAGATGACTTGAATAAGATTTTTCTGCGGAAAACTTTATTTCCCAGGTTTTATTTCCTAAAAGAAAGGCTATTCCCCCGAAGGCTCCCGAAGTTTCAAAGCATACTAATCGAACTTCCATCCAGAAAGCAACCGCACTATATCATTATAGAAAACAAGCACAGTAAGCATAATAATCAAAGCTAAACCTACTTTAAAGATGATTTCTTGAGCCCTTAAAGAAAGGGGCTGTCCTCTTACGGCTTCGATGGCAAATATCACTAAGTACCCACCATCAAGCATGGGTATAGGGAGAAGGTTTATTAGAGCAATGTTGATAGAAAGCATAGCCATAAAGGCAATAAAAGGAAATAAACCCCCTTTTGCGGTATCGCCGGCAAGCTTACCTATGGTCAAGGGTCCGCCCAAGGTGGATAAAGGCAGATCCCCTGTTATAAGCTTACCTATTGCAACAAGAGTTAAAGACGTTAGCTCATAAAATTTTTCGCAGGCAACAACGAAGGCTGAAAAGGGATTGTACTCCTTTTTTATCACTTCACCGCTTGGAGCAATACCAAGAACGGGAACCTTGGTCTTTTTTCCAAAGATGTTTGTGCCCTCTTGATAAGCAGGCTTAACCCTTAAGGTGAAGACCTCGTCTCCTCTTTTGACCTTAAGCTCAACCTCGGTTAAGTCTTCCTTTGAGCGCAAGTATAAAAAGAGCCTTTCAAAGGTCTCGATTTCTCTACCGTCAATGGCTAAGATCTCATCTCCTGGCTTTAACCCTACTGCTTCAGCAGGAGAACCAGGTATAACCTTCCCTACCACTGGCTTTAAGTAAACGGGACTCGAAATGCTATAGTAAAACCAGAAGGCAAGAAGGGCAAAAAGAAAGTTAAAACCTGGTCCAGCAAGGACGATAAGCGCCTTTTGCCAAGGTTTCTTAAAGGCAAAGGCTTTTTCCTTATCTACCACCGAAGGCATGGTCTCAGGATGCTCCCCATAGAGCCTGACATAACCGCCAAGAGGAATGGCTGAAATTCTGTATTCAGTCTCCCCCTTTATAAAGCTAAAGAGCTTTGGACCAAAACCAAGAGAAAACACCTCTACCCTTACTCCAAAGAGCCTTGCTGCTAAAAAATGCCCAAGCTCATGAACAAAAATCAAAACCCCTACGACTACGATAAAAGCAAGGACCGTTATCATAGCCTTTTAATCATCTCCTCGGTGAAGTTTTTTACCTCCTCGTGGAAGGCTAGAATTTCATCCACGGTAGAGGGATTATACTTTATGGTAAACTCATTAAGAGTTTTTTCAAGCACTTTGGGAATGTCCGTAAATTTTATCCTACCTTCAAGAAAGGCTGACACCGCAACCTCATCGCTTGCTTCAAGGATAAGGGGATAAGGATGCCCAAGCTTCAAAGCAGAATATGCAAGGGCAAGACAAGGAAACTTCTGAAAATCGGGCAAGAAAAGATTAAGCGTAAGGCTTGGGTTAAATGAGAGGTCCGCTACATCAAGGTTTGGTCTCTCAGGATAGAAAAGGGCATAGGCTATCGCAAGCCTCATGTCAGGTTTGCTGAGATGGGCAAGAATGGTTCCATCCACAAGCTCAACTAAGGCATGGATTGTGCTTTGAGGATTAATTAAAACCTCAATCTTCTCTGGCGAGAGATTAAAAAGCACTGCGGCTTCAATAACCTCAAAACCCTTGTTCATCAGGGTTGCTGAATCGATGGTAATCTTGTCTCCCATCTTCCAGGTGGGATGTTTTAAGGCAAGCTCAGGTGTAACCTTTTCTAAATCCTCTATAGCCCAATCGATGAAGGGACCTCCAGAGGCGGTAATATAGACCTTTCTTAAGGAAGAAGCCACCTCCTTTTGTAAAAGCTGAAAAAGGGCTGAATGTTCACTATCAACAGGAATGATCTCTCCTCCTGAGCTTTGAGAGCAAGACATAAGGAGAAATCCGCCGCCGATTATGGACTCTTTATTCGCTAAAGCAACCCTTTTGCCAGTTTTTAAAGCATAGTAAGCAGGAATAAGACCTTTAATTCCTGATATGGCAACTACGGCCACATCGGCTGAGGGCTCGCTTGCCATTCTTGCTAAGCCTTCATCCCCAACAAAAAACTCAGGCTTATAGCTCAGTCTTTCTGCTAAGTAGCGAACGGATTTCTCATCAGGAAGAGCTATAAGAGGAGGACGAAATCTTTCGGAAATTTCAAGCAGATTATCAAGCTTTGATTTTCCGGAGACTCCAAGTAAGGTAAACCTATCCCTAAAACGAGAGATGATGTCTAAGGTTTGCTGACCTATAGAGCCTGTTGCCCCAAAGAGTAGAACCTTTTTCACAGCTATCTTTTTTCAGGAGCCTCCGGTGGCTGAGGAATGGGAGGCTGGGTTGGAGGTACGGGCACTGGAGGGGGACTTGGGATTTGCTGTTCAACCTTAGGTAGAATAGGTCTATGTTTAATCGAATTATACTTAGTTAAGATTAAAGAATTTAAAAAGAAAAGGACCACAAGCAATATGGTTACTTTGTTTAAGAAGTTTGTAGGACCGGCACCGCCAAATATAGCTTCTGCCCCTCTGAAGACTGCTCCGTATTCCGACCCTTTTGTCACATTGATAAGGACGATAAGAATTATAAGGATGGCTAAGATAACTTGAAAAACCATGAGCAATGTTTCCATAGGGTTTTCTCCTTCCTATTAAATTCTACCTCATTGGGAAAAGCTCTGCACCTGGGAGGGGTGCTACTGGCTCTGTAAGCTTCATCTCTCCGTTCTTTATCCATTCCTTTAAGATTTCCGCAATCTGCCTCGATTTAATCAGGCTTGTTATGGGCACGGTTGGGACTTCCTTTCCTAAGATGTATATCTTTCCGCTTTTTAACTCCGCATAGCTGACGAACCCGTAGTTTCTCTTTACCCCGTTTGGATAGTCATAAGAATAGTCCACCACTTGAGCAAAAATATCTTCATCACCAAGACCAGCCCACTCTGCAACCTGCTCATTTAGGATCGGAATGGGTATGCCGAGTCCAACCGCCAAGGAACAACCATACCCAAGATGAGAGGTGCCGATGAGCCATTCTGGCTTCATCTCTTTTAGGTTGCCAACGACCATGAGGGTTGCTGCTGGCTGCATGGGGACGCCCTTTTCCGTTCGCTTAACCTCCATACGATGTTGGGTGCCAGCCCATACAACATAGCCCTTTGCCCCGCCAAGAAAGATCCGCGTCCCGATGCCGATGGTTTTAAGATATGGATCCTTTAAAAGGGGAGATAGGCATCCAGCAGTTGCATAGTTTGCGTTTCCAAGGTGAGGCTTAAGAATCCCCATGTAGGTGTAAAGTATTTTGTCCCCAAGGTTTATAGCCACGTTGTAGTTTTGATAGGCGTTTCTTGGGTTGCAAAGAATAGCGTTTACCATATCTTGTAAGGTGATTTCCATTTCTATGCTTTTCCGAGGATAGCAGTGGGTCCCGTAGGCAGTTGCTCGAAGTAGAACCTTTTTCCCAGCCACAAGGTCATGGATAACATGACCTCCACCATACAGGAATTGGCCGGGAAAGACCTTGTTCAAAGGATCGTCCTCTCGTGGTTCAGTGGCACCAATGTATATGTCTACAGCTGCAAGACCAGCATAGGCTGGGACATCGTTTAGCCAAACGCGATGAGCCTTAATCGTTGGCACAGTATGCCCAAAGTTAATAAAGGCACCGGAGGAACACATGGGAGAAAAAGTACCGGTTGTCACAACATCAACTTCTTTAGCAGCCTGAACCGGACCAACCTCCTTCACAAGCTTGGAAAACTCCTCAGCAGTTAAAACAACAACCTCCCCTTTTTCAATTTTTTTATTTATCTCCTCAATGGTTCTTCTAACCTTGAATTCTTGAGCCATGTTCATCATCCACCAAACTATTCTATAAAAGAAACAACCTTGTGTCCCTCAGCCTCAAGCTCAAGGGCGATCTTTTCAAGGTTCGTCTTTTCAACCCTGATGAAATAAATTTTTTCACCTTCTGAAGTTATGTCCATTCCTATAGAAATTATTTTAGCCCCTGCCCTTTTGATAACTTCAAGGGCAGAGTTTAAGTTATCATCCTTGGGGATGATGTCAAGCCTTGAAGAGGCTTTAAGAATACCCATAAGCTCAATAAAAGCCTCAAGAATATCTGAGATAGTGATTATCCCTACAAGCTTACCCTCGGAGATTACCGGCAAACCTCCTATTTTATATTTATAAATAAGACGAGCCGCTTCATCGATGTCTGCCTCAGGGTCGATGGTTATAGGGTTGATGATCATCACCTCTCGAAGGGGAAGTTTTAGTTTTTCGGGAGAAAGGTAGGGACGCAAGGAGCTTTCCGTAACTAAACCCACAAGCCTATTATCCTCTACCACAGGAAGATGTCTGATAGAATGCTGTTGCATAATTTGAATAGCAGATTCCACCGTATCTTTAGGGCTAACTACTATCACATCTGTTATCATCCAATTCTTAACCTTCATCATCTCTTATCTCTCGCTTAAAGGACTTCTTGGTTTGATTTATTTTAAACCCTCATTTTTTGATGTAAAGAGTAAAAGCGAGATGGTTAGTTTTTAATTTAGGTTAGTGTAAGAAAGGGGACAGGCAGGTTCCCCTACTTATCAATGTTCCGTGGAAGCACGCGGTAATTGCCCAATTAATACCACTTTCTTTAAGAAATAGCGCTACGTTGACTGAAATGATCAATATTGGAACCTCCAATAATGGACCAATTACTGGGGCAAAGGCTTAATCGCTTCCAATACTCCAGATGCTAACTGCCACTGCGATGGCAAGCTCAAAAGCGTTGCTAGCAGCAGAGAAGGCAACAGCAACTGCCTTTGAATAATTCACTTTCAGTGTATAAGCAATAAAAAAGGTTATGAACCAAATAAAAAGAAAGTAAATCGTTAGAGGAATAGCCACTTTAACTTAGATAACGAGTTAAAAGTCCTAGAATGAAAGGAATCCCTAAGTAAATAAAAACAGTTTTTGCCGATTCTATGATGGATACACTAACTTCAACAGTCTCAAAGCCTGAAAGTTTTAACCAGAGAGTGATAAAGAGATAAATATATACAGCATAAAACAAGACCTGAAATATAGCATTAAGAGCTACCAAAACCACTGCTAAACCTCTATCATCTTCAGCTAATTCATTCCAAACGATAACCATAGCTATGCATCTTGCAAGACCAACTAAAATCACTCCTATCATATAGCCAAAATGATCCTGCAGTAACCATATTGCGAGCAACCACATAACAACTAGACCAACAATCCAGTTCTGAATTAACGAAAAAAGAATGAGTTTTTTGTCTTTAATTAGCTCCTTACTTTTCACTGTTTCTGTTTTTGAGGAAGGAGAATGCTTTGCGAGAAATGTATAGAGTTTGATTATTTTCCATAGTTCTTCATATTTAACCTTAGATAAAGGCGGATACATCATAAGGATAAGTCCTATAGCTATAGGAATGGATGTAGTTCCTGTGCTAAGAGAAGTTATTATGTTGGCAATTACAGGATAAACATATCCTAAACTTACTCCCAAAATTATGGCTAAAAAATCAAAGAGTTAAAAAAGGTTCCAAAAATCCTAATTTCTTATTTTGAATCATAATTTTATCTACTATTAAACTCAACATTAAAACAGGTTTGTAAATTAATCAAGCATAAAGTGAGGCTATTTTAAAAATTTGTGCAAGCCCTCATAGAGGGTTTTTGGGAATATGCAAGAGAAAGACTTTTGAGGTTTCATGGTGTAAGTAGGGAGAATTTTGTATAATGCCATCTACAAGGCTCACTATCATCTTAGCAAACTTTTTATAAGGCCCAAGCCTTTGCCATTTTAATTGTTCCTTCCAGTTATCCCAGAATCTCTTAGCAGCGCCTTTGTAGGTATATGACCATAACTGCCCAAAACTTTCCTTAAGTAAATGTGCCTTATATATCCTATTGTTCACACTCAATAGCCTCTTAAGAGCCTTCCTCGCTTCCCCCTTAGATTACTTATCCTCTTAAGAAGTATAAACTTCCTGCCAGTGAGAATCCTTTTCATCTCCTTGCCTGCTGACCTGAATTCTGCCTTCCTTATCTTATTTAATGCATTCAGTAAATGCCTCATTACATGAAATTTGTCATAGATAATCTTTATAAGATGCCAGTAGTTATGGCCTTGACCTACGGAAATCTCATCTACCCCTAATACCGTTATCCCTTCTAATGACCTCTCAGATTGTGCCTTCAATATCGTTAGATATCTCCATAAGTGAAGATGCCTGACCTCCTGAACCCATGAGCTGTGTTTGCTGAATACCTTCCTGCCACAACCACTACAGATGTAACCATCCTCCTGCCTCTTGAGGTCTACTAATACAATACCTATGTCCCCTTCCTCCTTTATCCCAACACCTGAACCATAAGCTCCTTGACATTTTAAAAAAAAGCCTTTATAATTTAACCTTGACATTTTAAAAAAAGCCTTTATAATTTAAACAATTAATGTGTTGGGTTATCCTCCAATTTTAACGGGATTTAGAGGATGATAATATCCTTAAGATGCAACTTTTGTTATGTTTCTCTTATTTGCACCATATTACTTTATGAGCTAAAAAGATAGTAGATTATTTATTTTTTAGCAGAGTATTGTTGATGTTGCATATAAAAAGATTCTAATAGAACTGCCAGGTATAAATTTCAGAAGGAATTTGAGAGGATAAGTAAAGAAATAGAAAAGGAGGTGAAAAAATGGAAAGTATTAATCAGTGGCTTGTTGAGCTTAATAGGAACAATCCGTTATTGTTTGCAATAGTAACGGTTTTAACAATGTCAGGGACCGGGGTGGCTATTGCAGTCTTGACAGAATTATTTTTTAAACTCTTAGGTATAAAAGGCGAAAGAATAGAGATTCACCACTAATTTTGGAGGAAGAAATCGAGTTTATTGTATCAACATTAATTCCTATGACAGTTACAGCTACCATACTGCTTGGTGGTTTATTTGTGGCTTTATTGGTAGGTAAAATATCAGGGAAATTACTAAGAAAAATACTTGACATAGGAGGTTAAATATGGATATACCAATTTTGGGTAAGACCTATCTACCTATCGCAGGCATAGAGATAATGGGATGGAAACTCATACTCATAGGATTTACCGTAGGTGTTATTGGAGGGTTCTTTGGAATTGGCGGAGCCTTTATGGTCACGCCTGCACTTAACGTCTTTGGATTTCCAATGGCTTATGCTATTGGAACTGATTTGGCTCACATAGCAGGAAAATCCATAGTTGCTACCGCAAAACACAGAAAATTTGGCAATGTGGATCTGAAGCTTGGAGTTATAATGATTATAGGAACCGCTATAGGCATTGAACTTGGAGCTACTACTATTATGTGGCTTGAAAGGATTGGTAAGGTTGATGCGGTAGTGAGATATATTTATATTGCACTGCTCTTTAGTCTCAGCAGTTACATGCTTTATGAATATATTAAGTTGACAAGAGGAGCTGCTAGAGAAAAAAAGGTTATAACTGATGCAGGTAAATCAGCACTCGCTATAAAGATGCAAAACATTAAGATACCGCCAATGGTATACCTATCAGTCGCTGGATTTCCTATCTCTGTTTGGATAATCATTTTAGTTGGAGCAATCACGGGCTTTGTTGCAGGATTTTTGGGTGTTGGTGGTGGCTTCATTAGGATGCCTGCCCTTCTATATGTCATTGGTACACCCACAAGGGTTGCAGTAGGAACAGACCTTTTTGAGGTTATGGTTTCAGGTGCCTATGGAGCATTCACTTATGCACTTAAGGGAAGGGTTGAACTCATTGCAGCGGTTATTATGCTTTTAGGAGCAGCTGTTGGTGCACAATTCGGGACACTTGCTACTCAATATGTCAAGGGTTTACAGATCCGCCTTTACTTTGCTATTACGATGATGTTAGCAGCTGTGTCGGTTATTTTCAAGCAGATTGCATCTACATATAAGGCTGTGTATTCTTCTGAGCTGGTGGCTTGGGTAAAGTCCCATCCACAGTTTATTGAGTGGGCACAGACAGAAGGCGCAAAGCTATCACCAAAGGAGCAGGTAAGGGACTGGATATGGATGAATAAAGAAGCTGTGGAAAACTGGTTTGCTCAACAACCTGAGATTATTCAACACGCAAGGGCAATGGAGAAGTTCTGGAATGATTGTTCAGGATACCTTATGCTTGGAGTTGCTTGCGCATTGAGCGCATTCATTATCTTTAAGATGATACAGGGCATTAGGTTAGAGAAGAAATTAAGGGCCTCAGGAAAATAGGAAGGAAAGATTATGAAAAAGATACTCGTTGACATAGATGGGTCTCGGACATCGATAAATCCACTTAAATATGCTATAAAAATAGCAAAAAGCACGTGTGCTGAAATTCTCGAAGTAGATGTTATAAATAAACGTTGTCCACCCCTAACTCTTCCAGAAATGGTCTAAGCCTGCTTTCAAATTGTTCAGGCTTAGAGGGAACATTAAAGGTTTTTCGTAGTTCATTAAAAATACCTACATACAAAGCTTAGTTGTTCATAGCTGATCCCTCCTTGTAAGATTTAAGGGCTTGACATGAAAGAGCTTCCTGTAACCTATCATCGTGGTTGTGATGCAGGCTTTTAAGCCTAATGTTCTGATGCTGGAAGAGGCAAGTGGAAGGACAGCCCAAAACATCCCGAACGGTCTCTAAGGACAAGTGATACAGCGCTGGTGCTGTCCTTCCTTCTTTCTCTCCTCATGTCCTGAATATTATAATCTGGGTTTAAAGTCAAAATGATTAGCCTAAACATACGAAGACAGAATAAGGGACTTTTTTGAACAGCCTTGTAGGGATGTTGACAGGAATTAAAAATTAGTTTATATTTAAAAATTGAGCCGAGGTGGCGGAATTGGAAGACGCGCTGGCTTGAGGGGCTAGTGGGCTTCGGCCCGTGCGGGTTCGAGTCCCGCCCTCGGCACTCTCAATCATTCATTTTCTTCCACAGGACTTGCCTCAACATCATAAACCCTAGCTTTGGTGATTCTTACCTTTATCAAATCCCCAGGCAATAACGTTTTTTCCATTTTTCGAGGAAGCTTCACTAAAGTTATACCGTCAATCTCTGGTGCTTGAAAGCTTGCTAAACCTTTAAGCTTGTTTGGGCTTTCCTCATCAAGGATTAACACTTCATCTAAAGTTCCAACGCGTGCTTCGAGCCTCTTCTTTGTGATAGCCTGCTGAAGCATCAAAACCTCTTTTCGTCTCCGGAGCCTTTCTTTAACTGGAACCCTTGGCTTCAACTTTTCTGCTCGCGTCCCCTCTTCTGGATAGAAGGGAAAAACTCCCAAATAATCAAACTCAGCTTCTTTCAAAAACTCAAGAAGATAGCTAAACTCCTCCTCTTCCTCCCCTGGGAAGCCAACGATAACCGTGCTCCTAAAAGTAGCCCTCGGATTTGCTTGTCTTACAGATGAAATAAGCTTTAAAATCTTTTCCGAAGAATAGGCTCTATTCATGGCTTTCAAAATCTTAGGATGGGCGTGCTGAATTGGAAGGTCGAAGTAGGGAATGACTTTCGGGATGGAGAGAATGTTAAGAAGAAGGTTTTCGTCCACATGCTGAGGGTGAAGATAAAGAACCCTTATGCGGAATTCAAAAGGAAGCTCTGACAAGGAATAAAGAAGTTTCAAAAGCCCATCTCTTTCCCTCAAGTCCCTTCCATAAAGAGTAGTATCCTGTCCAACGAGGATAAGCTCTTTTACTCCGAGCTTAAGGAGATAAGTTGCCTCTTCAACAAGCTGGGGAAGGGGTTTGCTTCGAAAGGGTCCACGGATTTTGGGTATGGTGCAGTAGCTACATCTATGGGCACATCCTTCAGAGATCTTAAGATAAGCGTAAAAGGGACTTTCAGTAAAGACTCGCTCTCTCGGCTCAAATCTTTTAATCTCTTTGTAAGGTTCGATCCCTAAGAATTCGTCAACTTCAGGCAAGAGCTCCCTAAGCTTTTCCTTCCCATACCGAGCGGTCAAACAGCCTGAGACAACAAGCTTTGCCCCATCTTTCTTCAAATCCGAAAGCTCAAGGATGGTGTCGATGGATTCTTGGACCGCAGGCTTGATGAAGGCGCAGGTGTTCACCCACAGCACATCAGCTGAGCTTGGGTCAAGGGTGATCTCATAGCCCTCGTTTTTAAGCAAAGCTAAAGTCTTTTCAAAATCTACCCGGTTCTTGGGACAGCCTAAGCTTACAGGAAATATCTTGAGAGGTCTATCCATAAAGGATATTTATTTTACTTTACTTGCCGAGATTTCGTTCTTTTCATCAAGGTAGATAAGTCTTGTTCTAAAATGGGGTATGTCCTCCTCGGTTATCCAGGCAAAAGCAACGATGATAAGCTTATCCCCAACTTCGCCAAGCCTTGCTGATGGTCCGTTAAGAATAACCTTCCCTTTCTCCCCCTCAATGACATAGGTTTCAAACCTTTCTCCATTGTTTAGGTTGTAAACCCACACGGCTTCAAAAGGACGAATTCCTGCCTTCTCTAAAACTTCTGAAGGTAGGGTGATGCTTCCTTCATAGAAAAGGTTTTTTTCTGTAACGGTAGCTTGATGAATTTTTGCCTTAACAAGCTTTATAAGCATGTTTAGTCCCCTCCTGTTTTTAAGATTTTGGAACAATTATCTTGTTGTCTATCAATCTTGCTTCCCCTACGAACACTGCAAGGGCTAAAAGGGTTGGCTCATCAACCCTTTCAACCTCTTTCAAGGTTTCAGGATGCACAAACTCTATATACTGAACCTTGGTGTAAGGAAAGCTCTCGATGAACTCTTTAAGCTTCACCTTAAGAGTAGCCACCCTCCTTTCCCCTTGATTTACCAGCTCTTCAGCAAGATTTAAGGCTTTGTAGAGGGCGATGGCGGACTTTCTCTCCTCAGGAGATAGATAAGTGTTTCTTGAGCTCATGGCTAATCCGTCTTCCTCTCTGACTGTTGGATGAGGAATGATCTTAACATCAAGGTTTAGGTCCTGAACCATCCTTTGTATAACCTTAAGCTGTTGATAGTCCTTTTCTCCAAACACTGCAATGTCAGGCTGAACGATGTTGAAAAGTTTAAGCACAACCGTTGCTACCCCTACAAAATGACCAGGTCTATACCTTCCACAAAGCCCTGAGGATAGCTCTTTCACCTCCACATAGGTCTGAAACCCAGGAGGATACATCTCTTCAACCCTTGGGCTAAAAAGCGCATCTACTCCTTCTTTTTCAAGGAGGGCTTTATCCCGCTCAAGGTCCCGAGGGTAGCGTTGATAATCCTCACCCGGGGCAAACTGGATAGGATTAACAAAGATGCTAACCACCACCCTGTCAGAAAGCTCCTTCGCCCTTCTCACAAGAGCAAGATGTCCTTCGTGAAGATATCCCATAGTTGGGACAAAGCCAATGCTTAAACCCTGCCGTTTCCATTCCTTTACTAAATTTTTCATTTCCGAAATGCTTTCTATTACTTCCATGCTTCAACCATCCTATCTGGGTAGGGGTCTACAAGGGTATGTATGTATTTTATCAACTCTTCCTTAAGTTTATACTCAAGAGTTAGGGGGAGCCTTCCGTCAACGCCACTTGCAACTCTTTTTATAAGACTATCCCCAACCCATTCCTCATACACAAGCCGTCTTTTGCCGTTAGCCTCCTCCCTAATCGTAAAGCTTAGCCTTGTGTTTTCGTCTTTATTTAAGTATAGACCACCTTCCCAAAAGTCTAAAGGTTTAACCATCTTGGGGTAAGCAAGCTTCTTCACCAATTCAAAGAGGGAATTCGAAGAGTTTATGATGTAGACCTTCGTCCCAGGCTTGAGATAGGGTAAGACCCGTTTTAAATCATCGTTGTCTAAGGCGATGCATCCTTGGGTCCAGTTGAAGTCCATCTTCCCGCCTTGCCACCTAAAGCTTCCTCCTCCGTGTATACCTAAGCTGTCTCCTAAAATGCTTTTTACGCGTCTATCTGCCTTTGCGTTTTCAAGGTAATTTTTCAAATCTTCAAAGGTTATCCTTCCCCTAAAATAGGACAAGGCAAGGTCGTTTAAGTTTGGATAGTTTACCTCGGCAAAATAAACATACTGCTCGCTTGGTCTAACGCTTACTATTTGATAGACACCCTCCGGGGTAAGAAAATCTCCTCTTTTTTCCTTGGGATGATACCCAGGTAAGCCATACCCAGCCATAGTTCTAAAAAGAACTTTTTCTCCATCTTTAACGAAAAACCAGTAAGTGGATTTGTCAAAAAGAATGTAGGGCTCATCGGCAAAGGAAAGGCGGGGAAGTAAGAAAAGAAGGCTTATAATGAGTAAGGTTTTTTGTAAAATTTCTTTCAAGTTTAGACGCCAAAGAGCCTTCTAATAAACTGTTGCATCCTGCTTTGGCTACGTAAATGCTTCATTAACTCAAGCAGTTCTTCATACTGTCTAAGGAGCCGGTTTACATCTTGAACCGTCGTCCCGCTCCCTCTGGCAATCCTCCTCTTACGGCTGGCGTTGATTATCTTCGGGTTTCTTCTCTCCTCCATAGTCATAGAGTTGATGATAGCTTCCATTTTAATTATTTCCTTCTCATCAAAGGGAAGTTGATCTATCTTTGACCCTATTCCAGGAAGGAAGCTTAACACATCCTTGAAGGAACCAAGCTTTTTTATCTGCTGAAGTTGTTGCCTCAGGTCTTCAAGGTCAAACTGAAGCTTCTTGATCTTTTTCTCAAGCTCTCTTGCCTTTTTTTGGTCAAAGACTTCTTGAGCCTTTTCAATGAGCGTTAAAATATCCCCCATCCCAAGGATCCGGCTTGCAAGCCTGTCAGGATGGAAGACCTCTAAGGCTTCAACCTTTTCTCCTACTCCAAGAAACTTTATGGGCACACCGGTTACCTCTCTGATAGAGAGAGCAGCACCGCCTCTTGCATCTCCTTCGATCTTTGTAAGGATAACTCCGGTTAGTCCAACCCTTTCGTGGAAAGTTTGAGCCATGTTAACCGCTTCCTGCCCCATCATGGCATCAACAACTAGTAAGACCTCTTGCGGGTTGAGCCTTGATTTTAGCTCCACAAGCTCGTTCATCAGGTCTTCATTTATATGAAGACGCCCTGCTGTGTCCAGAATAAGCACATCCCTCCCCTTTTCTTTAGCAGTTTTGACCGCTGACAAGGCTATGTCCACGGGTTTATCGCTTGGGCTTGCTGGAAAATAGGGCACATTTATCTTTTCAGCCAAGGCTTGAAGCTGGTCTAAAGCTGCCGGTCTATAAACATCAACCGAAGCAAGCATAGGATTATGCCCTTTCTTTCTTAGATAATAGGCAAGCTTAGCGCAGGTTGTAGTCTTACCAGAACCCTGTAAACCGACGAGCATCACAACTGCCGGCTTTCCGTTAAGATTTAGCCCTTCAGCCTTCTTCCCGAGCGTCTCCACAAGCTCTTCATAAACGATCTTCACGAGCTGTTGAAAGGGCGTTAAGCTTTCCAAGACCTCAGAAGAGAGGGCGCGAACTTCAACCCGACTAAGAAAGGACTTCACCACTTTATAGTTGACATCAGCCTCAAGGAGAGCTAACTTAATCTCCCGTAGCCCTCGTTTGACATCATCCGGTCCAAGCTTTCCTTTATCCTTTAAACCTTGAAACGCCTTCTCAAGCTTTTCTGTTAAGCCCTCAAACATCCTTCAGCACCCCTCTATTTATTATCAATAGGGTAAAATAAGTCTTTTTAGCTGATACTCTTTCTCTCTCCAACCCTCAAGGGTTTTAACCCATAGTTCAAGATAGACCTTTCTTTTCAGTAAAAATTCGAGCTCCTCTCGAGCAAGGGTGCCGATCTTTTTGAGCATTCTTCCGCCTTTGCCTATAAGGATCCCCTTTTGCGAATCCCTTTCGCAGAATATGGTTGCTCGAATGACAAGGACGCCGTTTTCAGGGTTTTCTTCTATCTCGTTTACTTCTACAGCAACGCTGTAGGGAACTTCTTGATAGGTATTGAGAAACACTTTTTCTCGGATGATTTCTGCCACAAAGAGCCGAAGAGGAAGGTCTGTTGCCATTTCAGGGGGATAGTAGAATTCGCTCTCAGGCAAGAGTTTAACAAGCTCCTCCTCAAGCTCATCCAATCCGTCTCTTTCTAAGGCTGAAACTGGGACGATGGCTTTAAATTCGTAAAGCTTTGAAAAGTAATCCATCACTGGTAAGAGTTCATTCTTGTTCTTTATCAAGTCTACCTTGTTCAAGGCAAGGATGGTTGGTTTGTTTGCTGATTTTATGACTTCAAGAAGGGATTCTTCCTCTTTAGGTGAACGGTTAGCCACATCAAGGACCCAAAGAATGGCGTCAACCTCGGCAAGGGTATTAAGAGCCTGCTGGACCATTAGCTTGTTCATCAGGGATTTGGCATCATGAATTCCTGGAGTATCGATGAAAACAATTTGATAGTTATCTCGCGTAAGGACCCCTCGGATGTTAAAACGCGTAGTTTGCGGCTTTGGGCTGACTATGGAAACCTTAGTGCCAAGAAGCTGGTTTAAGAGCGTAGATTTACCAGCATTGGGAAGCCCGATTATGGCTACAAACCCACATCTTTTCTTGGGAGTATCCTCTATCTTTACCTTTTCTTCCATCATAGCAAATCATAAAGTAAGCTCATTTTTAATTTTATCAACACCTCGGATTTCCGCTGTCATTGCTGATGTCGTTGTGACCCTACCTAAATGGCTTCCTGCTTTTCAACATCCCATATCATTGCCTCAATAAAAACTATGCGCCAAAGCTACAAGCGCCTAAGTCTTAGATTTACCCCTCTCAAGCAGCTTCTTATACAAAGCCTTGCAATAAGGATTACTCCTACTTACTTCTTCACCGCCTCCGTCTCCTCAAGGTATCCCCTAAGCACCACATAGCCAACAAGCCAGTTGCCATACCTCGGGAATAGCAA
>JBMSAU010000079.1:0-2593 GCA_049414625.1 Thermodesulfobacteriaceae bacterium | reverse complement strand
TTACGGATGTCCTCGCAAGCTTTATCGCATCCCCTAAATGGTCACCATGGGCATGGGTTATGAGGATGTAATCATAAGGACCAAGGTCAACGTCCTTTGGGGCTTGAGGATTGCTTACCCAAGGGTCTATAAGGATCTTCTTACCCTGAGGGGAAACTATTTTAAAACAGGAATGTCCATAGAAGGTTAACTCCATGGGGGCACCTCAGGTTAGGTTTTAGCAGTAATTTTAAAATATCACTAACTAAAAAATTTGACAAGCAACTACTCCTAACGCTTAACAAGTGTGTCCTGTTTTTTTAGGTTTTATCACCTATAATTGCCGGTTTGGAATATCAAAATCAACCCCCTCCATCTCACCCCGAGGACACGTTAAGGGGGCTTCGTCTAACTGTCACCCCCTACGGAGGGGATAGGTCTCTTAGTGAGACGCCGTCCCGAACGAAGTGATGGATGCCTCTCTCCCTCAATTTCATTCTTGACGTGACCATGGGCAATCTATAAACTTCTACTTGAAATAGTTAACGAATAACCTACGGGAGGCAAAATGATGAAACGCTTGCTACAAAAATTTGAAAATTTAAAACTAGGCTACAAAGTAGGGATTGGTTTTTTGACCCTTTTCACAATTTTTATAGGAATTTCAGGACTACTTTGGTTGTACCATCAGAAAGTCAGTCGGAATTATACTGAAAAGTTAGAGCAAGCATACTTAAACCTTCTTGCCATAGAGGAAATAAGAAGCGGCCATATTCGCTGGAAGGTTAACCTCCTAACAAACTTCATCAATGAAGACTTTGCTGAAATTAAGCCTGACGATAGTTTGGAAAAGCTCGCTCAGTTTAAAACCTTCAACTCCTATCAAATCTCCCCCGCTCTCTGGAACCAGCTTGAAGCTTACTTTAAGGAAATGAACGAGCAGGTGACGAACATAAAAAAATCTCGCTCAGTCGAAGAGGCTTATGAAGCCTTCAACAAGTTTCAAGTGGCTTCCAAAAAGTTCCTCTGGGAGGGTTTAGAAAAATTCATTGAAGAATACTTTGGTTTTTTGGAAAAGGAGAAAGAAAAGCTAAAGAGAGAACAAATGATCCTTGGAGGGGTATACGTCTTAGCTATCGTTACAGTATTATTAGTTCTTTTCTTTGGTATAGCCTTTATTAGCAAAAGAATAAGCATAGAGATGTCTAAAATAATTAAAGCAAGCAGAGAAATAGCCCAAGGCAATCTCCGTTTAAGTTTAGTTCAGCATAGAGAGGACGAGGTGGGAATTATCTTTAGAGCCATGGACGAAATTAGAAGCTCGATCAACGAATTAATCTTGCATTCTCAACAAATAGGAGAGAAAATGAAGCCCATAATTAGAGCCTTTAATGAACTTAGCTCCGAGGTAAGGGATAAAAGCCTAAACACTGAAAAGATAATTAATGAAGTTTCAGAAGAGCTTTCCCGCATCGTTTCCAACATAGAAGACCAAGCTAACCTTCTTTCTCAGTTAAAACTAGCTATAGAAGAGATAAGCAAAACGGTAATGAAAACCACAGATTCTGTAAAGGTCTCGATGGATAAGGCTCTTCATGCTCAAGAGATGATCAGAGACCTTGAAAACGCTTCAAAGGAAATTGAAAAGATCGTGGAATTCATACGATCCCTTGCGGAGCAAACAAACCTCCTTGCCCTTAACGCAAGCATCGAAGCGGCAAGAGCAGGAGAAGCCGGGAAAGGCTTTGCGGTTGTTGCAAATGAAGTAAAGGAATTAGCAAGACAAACAGACTCAGCAGGGGTCGAGGTAACAAACAAGATTAAAGAGCTTCAAGAGCTTCATCAAAAGATCATCTCTGCGGTATCAGACATCGCTAAAACCTTTGAAGAGGTTCGCGACCTTGCCAACATCACCGCAAGTGCTATCGAAGAGCAATCCATTGCGGTAAAAGACATTGAACATCAGGGACAATTAATTAAAGAAAAATCTATAGAAGTAAACGAAAAGACTAAACAGCTCTATCTGTCCTTTAAACCCCTTGAAGAAGCCATAAACAAAAATATTGGTCTTATCTCCCATTTAGATGAATCTGTAAAAGAGCTTATGGACTCCATTGCTCATTACCAAACCTATAAGGTAGACAGAAGACGTTTTACACGGATCAACCTATATGAAGATATTAAGTATGAAATCGCTGGAAAAGAATTTGCTGGGACCCTAAAGGATATTTCCATAGGGGGGCTCTACCTTTTTTCAACCTATAAGCCAAGGATAGGTGAAAAAATTAGGTTTAACCTCATACTTGATGAAGAACCCATCACCCTTGAGGGTGAGGTCATCAGGGTTGATGACCAAGGTTTTGCCGTAATAAATACTTACATTGATGATGCAAACCTCTCCCGGTTAAGAAAAATTTTTCTAAAATACTTGCCAGCCACCAAAGTAGAAAAAGAATTAGAAGAGTTTTTAAACAGGATTTACCGAAAAGTTTAAGACTTTAATTTTGAACCCTTTAGACCTTAGCAATCTTTGCTACGAAGAAACCAACTGCTCTTGTCTTATGGCTATAAAACCTTTTAGTTTTTACCATGTCAGGATGGAAGGGCTTGCCTT
>JBMSAU010000078.1:0-6581 GCA_049414625.1 Thermodesulfobacteriaceae bacterium | reverse complement strand
AGATTGCCCTTTTCGAGGATAAGAAGCGTGGTATGGGGATCATTGTTTCCGCTTTGGACAATCTCGTTAAGGGAGCAAGCGGTCAAGCCATCCAAAACCTAAACCTCATGTTCGGTCTCCCCGAAGACGCAGGTCTAAGACTAAGTCCGGTTTTAGTGTAGATTTTTAACTTGCTACCATTTTCTTTTTATTTATAATTGTTTTCAATAACCCCCTTATTTTACCTTTTGACCTAAAATGCTTAAAGAAGGCTCGATAATCGAAGGAGACTTTTGGCCTGAGCCTGTTGAAGTCAAAAGAGTAGAAAAGGTAGAGGATGGATACCGCATTGTTGGTTCAACGATAAATTCCCATCAGCACATAGATGATTTTATTGCCTTTTCAGACCTTCCAAAGATAAAAACTAAAGAATTCTTGTTAAGTTTTACTCAACCTGGGTCTGAAGCCTTTTTAGCCCTTGAGGCTCTTCGGTTTAGGTATGCTTCCCTTTTCGACCCCCTGCTTGCTGTTAATGTCTCTAAAGTGGAGCCCCTACCCTTTCAGATTGAAGCTGTCTATGGCTATATCCTAAAGCTTCCTCATATAAGGTTTCTTCTTGCTGACGACCCCGGGGCAGGAAAGACTATCATGGCTGGTCTTGTGATAAAAGAGTTAAAGCTTAGAGGGCTTGCTCGGCGGATCCTCATCGTTGTCCCTGGTCATTTAAAAGATCAATGGCGAAGAGAAATGGAGGAAAGATTTAAAGAAACCTTTGCTGTCTTTGATAGAGACACTTTAAACGCCTTCTACGGAGACAACTTTTTACTTCGGAATAATCAAGTCATAACCTCTATGGATTTTGCTAAACAAGAAGAGATCTTACCCCTCTTTGCTTCCTCTCATTGGGACCTAACCATCGTTGACGAAGCCCATAAAATGGCAGCCTACAGATACGGTGAAAAAGTAGAAAAAACGCAAAGGTATAAATTAGGGGAAACTCTTTCAAAAACCTCTACCCATCTGCTCTTTCTTACAGCAACCCCTCACAAAGGGGATCCAGAGAATTTTCGCCTACTTCTTGACCTACTTAAGCCTGGATTTTTTGCAACCTCTGAGATGGTTGAAGCCTCCTTAAGAGACAAAGACAACCCTCTTTTTATAAGAAGGCTCAAAGAAGACCTAAGAGATTTCGAAGGAAAGCCTTTATTTACCAATCGCTATCCTAAGACCATTAAGTTCAGGCTTTCTGACGAAGAAAGAGAGCTCTACCAAGAGCTTTCTCAGTATGTCGTTGAGCAATACAACAGAGCCTTGACCCTTGATAAAAAAAGAAACATTGGTTTTGCCCTTCTAATACTTCAAAGAAGAATGGCGTCAAGCACTTACGCCCTGCTTAAGTCCCTTGAAAGAAGAAAAAACCGACTTGAAGACCTGCTTAAAAGCACTGAGCTTAATAAAAAACTACCTAACTTAGAAGACTTTGACGAAGTAGAAGATTATGAGGAAAAAGAAAGATGGGAAATAGAAGAAAAATGGGAAACAATTAGCTTAGCAAGAAACAAAGAAGAGTTAAAAAAAGAGATTTGGACAATTGAAAGACTAATTGAAAGAGCCAAAGAAATATTAGCAGAAGAAAAGGAAGTAAAACTATCTGAATTAAAGAAGGCTATTGAAGAGGGGTTTAGAAAACTAAAGGAAGTTGGCGGAAACGAAAAAATCTTGGTTTTTACAGAATCTAAGGACACTTTAGAATACCTTGTAAACAAAATCAAATCGTGGGGATACTCTGTCAACTATATCCATGGTGGAATGGATTTAAACGAAAGAGTGAAAGCAGAAAAAGTGTTCAGAGATGAAACACAAATTATGATAGCAACAGAGGCAGCTGGTGAAGGCATAAATCTTCAATTCTGCAATCTGATGATAAACTACGACATTCCTTGGAACCCAAACCGTCTTGAACAAAGAATAGGAAGGATCCACCGGTATGGGCAACAGAAAGATGTCTTTATCTTTAATCTCGTAGCGATTGACACAATAGAGGGAAGAATTTTATCCAAACTCTTTGACAAGCTTGAAGAAATTAAAGAAAAGCTTGGTAGCGATAGAGTATTTGACATAATAGGTGAAGTCTTCTTAGGTAAAAATTTGTATCAATTGATCGTAGAGGCTATAGTGCAGGCAAAAACTCTGGATGAAATTATAAAAGAAATAGACATAGAAGTTGACGAAGAATATATTAGGAAAGTTAAGTCAGCTTTGGGAGAAAGTTTAGCTACAAAGTTTATAGATTATACAAGGATAAAGGAACTTTTCGAAAAGGCAAAAGAAAATAGGCTTATTCCTGAGTATGTAGAAGAATTTTTCAAGAAAGCCTTCACAAAAGCAGGAGGAAAATATCATATAAGAAAAGATGGTTTTATCAGCATAGAGTCTCTTCCTTCTGAGCTAAAAAATTTAGCTCAGAAACAAAACATAACTCTTGACAAATATCCTAAGGTAACCTTTGACAAGGAAAAAGCCTTTAAAAACCCTGATGCGGAGTTTATCTCCTTTGGGCATCCGCTTCTTGAAACGCTTATAGATTGGGTTCATCAAAGATTTCTAAACAATCTTCAAAAGGGAGCTATGTTTGAGGACCCAGACGGAAAATATAACGGCATCATTTGGTTCTTTGAAGGAGAAGTAAAGGATGGAAAAGGAGAAACAGCTGGAAAGAGGATCTTTGCCATCTACGATGATATGAAAAACAACTTTACCGAAATTAACCCAGCAGTCATCTGGGACTTTATTCCTATAGATAATCCTAATGAAGTGCCAAACATAGAAAATCTAAGACAAAGAAAAGAGGATGCTGAAAAGTTTGCTCGAAGTTTAATAATTAAGTATAAAAAAGAAATAGAAGAAGAAAGAGCAAGACAAGCTGAAATAAAAGAAAAATACGGTATCAAATCTTTAGAATATCTCATCAATAAGCTTGATGAAGAACTTGTTTTACTGATTGAAAGAGAGGATAAAGGAGAAGAAGTAAGGTTAGCTATCCAAAACAAAGAAGAAAGAAAGAAATATTATCAAAGGGCTTTAGATGAGCTTAAAGAAGAAATAAAAAGGGAAAAGACTCTGACCATAACTTGGCCTCGATTCAAAGGGGCAATCTTGGTTAAACCTAAAAAAACTGACCAAATGGTTAGCGATGAGGAGATAGAAAGAATAGGTATGGAAATAGCTATGGAATACGAAAGAAGTCAAGGAAGGGAGCCTGAAGATGTGTCAAAAGAAAACCTTGGGTTTGACATAAGGTCAAGAGGAAAAGATGAGATAAGATACATAGAAGTTAAAGCAAGAAAGGATGAAGGAGATGTTGCTTTAACAGTTAACGAGTGGCTTAAGGCAAAACGCTTCAAAGAAAGCTACTGGCTTTACATAGTTTGCAACGCAATCACAAGCCCAACTCTTTACATCATTAACAACCCTGCTGATAATTTGAAAGTCCAAGATAAGGTAGAAGTAGTAAGGTTTATCGTTCCGTTAGAAGAATGGAAGAAGAAAGGAGAGAGAGTATGAGTATGAAGGAGCAAAAGAGCTTCATTGAAGTTACCTTTCCTATAAAAGAGGTTAGCGAAGAGTCGGCAAGGGAGAAGAACATAAGGCATGGACACATTTCAACTCTTCACATCTGGTGGGCAAGGCGTCCTCTTGCCTCATCAAGGGCAACAACTTATGCTGCTCTAATTCCTTACCCATCAACAGAAAAGGAAGCAAAAGAAAAAGCAAAATTCATCGTTGAGCTATCTAAATGGGAAAATTCTTTAAAAGAAGACATTATCAAAAGGGCAAGGGAAGACATTTTGAAAGCAAATGGGGGAAAGCCTTTACGCGTCTTAGACCCCTTTGCTGGCGGTGGGTCAATCCCTTTAGAGTGCTTGAGGCTTGGTTTAGAGAGCCATGCCATTGAGTATAACCCAGTTGCCGTCCTTATCCTAAAATGCACCCTTGAGTATCCCCAAAGGTATGGAAGGCAAAACAGGGATAAAAAGGCTTACAGCTTGTTCGACCTTGAGAAGGAAGAAAGTCCATTGATTGCGGATGTCAGAAGATGGGGTGAATGGGTTTTAGAAAAAGCAAGAGAAGAGATAGGAAAGTTTTATCCTGCAGATGAGGACGGCTCAATCCCGGTAGGCTATATCTGGGCAAGGACAATACCTTGCCAAAACCCCTCTTGCGGGGCTGAAATTCCGCTAATGCGCCAGTTTTGGCTTGCAAAAAAGGAAAATAAGATGATTTCGCTTTATCCATTTGTTCATGAAGGAAAGGTTGAGTTTGCTATAGTTAAGAAGAACGGAGATGAATGGCAGGTAGTTGAATGCTCTATCCCTGGATTTAGCCCGAAGGTTCCTTTTAACTTTGAGCCAGAAAAGGGGACGGTTTCCCGAGCCATTGCCGTTTGTCCTGTCTGCGGAGGCATGGTTGACGACAACCGAGTAAGAAGACTTTTCAAGGATGGAAAGGCTGGGCAAAGGATGGTAGCCGTTGTCTTAAGTAGACCTCAAGGCAAAACCTACAGGTTAGCCACAGAAAGGGATGTTGAATTTTATAAAAAAGCGGAAGAATATTTAAAGGAAAAGAGGGAAAAGCTCTGGGAAGAGTGGGGAATAGACCCTGTGCCGGATGAACCAATTGATCCAAATTCAGTAAAGCCGAGAACAATGTGGTTATATGGGATGAGTAGATGGGGCGACCTTTTCAACTCCCGCCAAAAGTTAGCTTTAATTACCTTTACCGAAAAGGTCCGGCTTGCTTATAAAAAGATGTTAGAAGAGGGCTACGATAAAGATTACGCTAAGGCGGTGGTGAGTTATTTGGCTATTTCAATAAATAATATTGCCGAAAAAAACAATATTATTAGCAGGTGGGCGAACACTAAAGAAACAATAGCGGGTTCCTTTTCACGCCAAGCTTTACCAATGATATGGGATTATTTTGAAGTTAATCCCTTTAGTGGTTCAACAGGAGATTGGATGACTTCTATTGAATATAATATCAAAGTCCTCTCCCACCTCACCCAAATCCCACTAGTGGAAGCGGAGGAGTGATTAAATATCTACTTTATAAGTCCCAAAACCTTCAACAAAAATTCAAGGGCGTTTTGGTTAAAAAGTATCAGCGTGAAAAAGAGGATGATAAAGAGTATGGTAAATTTGCGGTCAAGTTTGAAGATTTCTTCCTTGAGTTCTAACTTAACCTTTTCAATTTTTGCCTCCAGCCTCTGTTCCATAGCTTGCATTTCTGCCCTAACTGTTTGTATTTCTGCCTTTAAGACTTGGATGTCCGCTTTGCTTGCCAACTCCTTTGTAAGCTCATCCCTTAGCTCAAGCTTTTTCAGGATGGCAAGTTCCTCTGCCCTTTTTTCCAAAACCTCAAGCCCTAATTCTATTGCCTGTGCCACTTTTCTTGCTTCTTCCTTTCCAAGCTTGTCCTCAAGCAGTTGCAAAAGCTCAAGGTCTATTGCCCGTGCCATGGTTTTAAAAATATATCACCTTATCAATCCCAAAACCCTTAACAAAAACTCAAGGGCGTTTTGATTTACAAGTATTACAGCAAAAAGCAAAATGATAAACAGTATGGTAAATTTGCGGTCAAGCTTTAGGATTTCTTTTTCAATCTTAGCTTCAAGTCTTGCCTCCATAGCTTGCATTTCCGCCCTAACTGTTTGTATTTCTGTTTTTAAGACTTGGATGTCCGCTTTGCTTGCCAATTCCTTTGTAAGCTCATCCTTTAGTTCAAGTTTTTTCTGGATGGCAAGTTCTTCTGCCCTTTTTTCCAAAATTTCAAGTCCTAACTCTATTGCTTTTGCTACTTTTCTTGCTTCTTCTTTCCCAAGCTTGTCCTCAAGGAGTTGCAAAAGTTCAAGGTCTATCGCCCTCGCCATAGTAATTAAAAAAAAATATATTGACAATTGGAAAAATTTGCTATTTGTCCAGTCTGACCGGAGGCTATATAATTTTTAATGCTGTGGAGTTTAAGGTAGGAGAGAAGAAAATCCTAGTTCCCACTGTTCTACAGGCGTCCGCTACCGAGCTTCCCTATCCCGACAACTACTTTGACGCCATATTCACAGATCCGCCATACTACGACAATGTGCCCTACTCTTACCTTTCGGACTTTTTTTACGTTTGGCTAAAGCGTAGCTTAGGGGACTTATACCCAGAGCTCTTTTCCACTCCTTTAACTCCCAAATCAAAGGAAATAGTAGCCTATTCCCATATAGAAGGTGGCTACGAAGCGGGAAAAAAGTTTTTTGAAGATATGCTTAAAAAAGCCTTTCAAGAAATACACAGGGTTCTAAAACCAAATGGCATTGCGGTAATCGTATATGCCCACAAATCTACTACGGGGTGGGAAACATTAATAAACTCCCTCTTGGATTCTGGTTTAGTTATCACTGCCAGTTGGCCCATAGATACCGAAATGAAAGCAAGGCTTAGGGCTAAGGATTCTGCGGCATTGGCGAGCTCTATATACATAGTGTGCCGAAAGCTCCAAAGGGAAGAGTTAGGATGGTTTGAAGAGATTAAAAAGGAGGTTATAAAGGAGGTAGAAAG
>JBMSAU010000077.1:0-6080 GCA_049414625.1 Thermodesulfobacteriaceae bacterium | reverse complement strand
CGAGTCGCAATCCCTTTTTAAGTAGGGCAGGTTTCAATGCACTATCCCCGTATTTAAAATCTGACATTTTTTAAAACCTGCCCTGCCCTACCGCTATATTCAATTGTCAAAGAGCAAAGGGGGTTAAAACTCCTCTATCTTCTAATCGTTTATTATACACGATTTGTAAAAAAGTCAAGGGGGGAGCGGGGCTGTTCGAAAAAATCACCATACTTTAGGGAGACCCCTCGGCTAACGCTCGGGAAGACAAAAAGGAGCGTTCGGGGCAACAAAATGAAGGCTCAAGCTTACAAATGGGGTTCGGGCTTACAAAATGGGCTCGCGGTGAAAGGCTGATGGGATCGAGCACCCGCTCAAGTTTAACTAAACCTTCTTAGTAGCTCTGCCTTTAAATTGTATTTTTCGATGCGGTAGCTAAGCTGTCTCCTTGTGTAGCCAAGCTTTTTGGCAGCCTTTGATTGATTGAAGTTGCACTCGATGAGAGCCTTAAGGATCCTCTCCTTCTCCAAGTCCTGTAAGGCTTCCCGAAAAGGTTTTGGAGTATCCTGAACCCTCTTACAAACATCTCCTTCAAACATCTCAAAAGGCAGGTCCTTTGGCTCGATGACCTCCTCTTCAGCAAGGAGGACAAGCCTTTCTATGAGGTTTTCAAGCTCCCTGATGTTCCCCGGAAAGGGGTATTCAAGAAGTATCTCCATGGTTTTAGGGCTAAGCCTAACCCTCTTCTGATAAAGATCGTTAAACTTCTTTAGGAAATGCTCAACAAGAACCGGGATATCTTCCTTTCTTTCCCTTAGCGGTGGGATAAAAATAGGGACGACATTTAGACGAAAGTAAAGGTCCTCGCGGAATTTTCCCTCTTGAATAAGCTTTTCCAAGGGTCTGTTTGTGGCGCAGATTACCCTTACATCAACCTTTATAGGTTTTGTGCTACCAAGCCTTTCGATGGTTTGATCTTGAAGAAAGCGGAGAAGCTTTACCTGAAGGGATAAAGGCATGTCGCCTATTTCATCAAGAAAGAGCGTCCCCCCATGGGCTAACTCAATTTTTCCTGGCTTTGCGGCAAAGGCTGAGGTAAAAGCCCCCTTCTCATACCCAAAGAGCTCAGCCTCAAGCAGGGTCTCTGGAATGGCGGCACAGTTTATGGCTACAAAGGGTTTATCGCTTCGGTCGCTATTCATGTGAATGGCTTTTGCTAAGAGCTCCTTTCCCGTTCCGCTTTCTCCCCGGATCAAAACCGTAGACCTCGTCTTAGCAATCTTAATACAGGTCTTCACTATCTCCTTCATCGCTTGACTACGATAGATAAGATTGTGGAACTGATACCTTTCTTTTATCTCTTGTTCAAGCTCTTCCCTTCTTGAACGCTCCTTCTCAAAGGTTTCATACAGCTTTATAGCCTGAGCAATAAGGACAGAGACAACCCCAAGCACGCGTAAATCCTCTTCAAAGGATATGCTCTCATCGAAGATCCTGTCAACAGAGAGAACCCCAAGGATTTCTTCATTTAGCTTGATGGGGACGCAAAGAAAGGAGATGTTGTTCTTGTCAATGCGGGCACCCGTTCGGTTCAAAAACAAGGGCTCTTTCCCAATGTTGGGGACGATTATCGGCTCCCCTGTCTCAAAAACCCTTCCTACTATGCCCTCCCCTACCTTGTATCTACCTCTTGCCATCTGCTCCGGAGTTAAGCCAAATGCGGCAACGATCCGAAGCTCCCCCGCAGTTTTATCGTATAAGGTGACCGTGCCCCTTTGCATATCAAGATAATCGGATAGCAACTTCAAAGCGGTGTTCAAATTGTCGATGAGGTTAAAAGATGAGTTTAGAACCTTGCTGATTTCAAGAAGGGCTGTGAGCTCAGCTTGGGTCCTCTCTAAGGGGCTCATGTTTTTTAAAATACCACTGTATCAAATTTGTGCAACCCTGGGACAAAATTGACAAAATTGTTAGTTTATTACATAAGTTAGTGCCTATCTAACCTTAATTTTTCCTTATTTGCAGATTGGCATACTTCTTGTTATAATGAGCGAAGAAATTTTAAAACCAAAGGGGGGTTATTATGGAAAGACCGAGGGATAAGAAGGATGTGCTGGAACTTTGCAAACAGTATGATGTTCGCTTCATTAGGCTTTGGTTTGTTGACATCCTTGGACAGCTGAAGAGCTTTGCCATTCATGTGGATGAGTTGCCAGTTGCTTTTGATGAGGGAATGGGGTTTGACGGTTCATCCATTCGCGGTTTCCAGAGGATTGAAGAATCGGACATGGTGGCTTTCCCCGACCCAACAACCTTTGCCCTACTTCCCTGGAGACCAAAAGAAAAAGCTGTTGCTCGGATGTTCTGCGATATCTACAATCCAGATGGGACACCCTATGAGGGCGACCCAAGATATGCTCTAAAAAAAGCCTTAGAGAAGATGAAGAAGATGGGCTTTACCCATTTTTATGTTGGTCCTGAGCTTGAGTTTTTCTACTTTAAATCTGATAAAGCTCCGGAAATTCTTGATCAGGGTGGATACTTTGATTATCCAATGGATGCAGCTGAAGATTTAAGAAGAGAAACTATCCTTGCTTTAGAAAGCCTTGGCATCTATGTAGAATACTCTCACCATGAGGTTGCTCCTTCTCAGCATGAAATTGACTTAAGGTATGATGATGCTCTATCAATGGCTGACAAGGTTATAACTTACAAAGTGACAGTAAAAGAAATTGCAAGAAAGTATGGTGTTTATGCAACATTTATGCCAAAGCCAATCTTTGGAAAAAACGGAAGCGGAATGCACACCCATCAGAGCCTTTTTATCAATGATAAAAACGCCTTCTTTGATGCAAACGACCCTTACCATCTTTCCGATGTGGCAAAGCATTACATCGCAGGGATTCTCAACCACATTAAAGAGATTACTTTGGTTTTAAACCAAACTGTTAACTCCTACAAAAGGCTTGTTCCTGGATATGAAGCACCTGTTTACATCTGCTGGGCAAGAAGAAACCGTTCAGCCTTGATCAGGGTTCCTATGTATAAGCCCGGAAAGGAAAAAGCTACAAGGATTGAGCTTAGAAGCCCAGACCCGGCCTGCAACCCCTATCTTGCCTTTGCCTGCATGCTTCACGCAGGATTAAAAGGAATTGAGATGAAGTATCCTCTTCCTGAACCGGTGGAAAGGGATGTATACCACATGTCCCCAGCTGAAAGAGCAGCGCTTGGCATTGAAGAGCTTCCCGGAAGCTTAAAGGAAGCAATCGAGTACGCTAAGAAAAGCGAGCTCCTTAAAGAAGCCTTGGGCGAGCACATCTACAACCAGCTTATCATAGAGAAAGAAGCAGAATGGGACGACTATCGCATAAGGGTTACCGAATACGAAATCCAAAGATATCTCCCAATTCTTTAAGGTAAAGACATCGGGGGCGTTCGCCCCCAATTTTTTAATAGACTGGTTCAATTTAGCCTTGTTCTGACGCAAGAAACGATAACAAGGCATCCATTACTTTGTTCAAGGCGCCGTCTGTCTAACGAGGATTCTCCTCGCATCGCTCGGGGAGAGCCTAACTTCGTTTGGAACGACGCTTTATGAGGAGACCCCTCGCTTGTGCTCGGGGCGACACAAAAGGAGGGTTCGGGGCAACATTCAAGCGACGTTCGGGGTGTCACGGTGGGAGGCTGTCGCCCCGAGGCTTAAGCCGAGGGGTCCCCCCCTGTGGACGCCGTCCCGAACGAAGTGAGGGATACCTCGCTACTCTCAGCAGGACAAAGTAGAGGAAGACTTTTTTGAAACATCTACAAACAGGCTTGCAAATTTTGAAATATGTGCTAAATTTATTTTGAAAAGTTTGGGGCTGTAGCTCAGCCCGGTTAGAGCGCCTGCCTGTCACGCAGGAGGCCGCGGGTTCAAATCCCGTCAGCCCCGCTTTTCATCTTAGTTTAGCGTTACCTTAGCCTATCCTACGCAATAGAATCCTCTCCAAACTATTCTTAATTAGCAATAACATATTTTTCCTTTCGGGTCTCAACCAGCCTGTCACCTTTATAACTATCGACTCAAAATTAATATGAGTAAAGCTGTTTTAGAAATTTATGAAGCTTTAAAGTTCGCAGGTGTCCCTGAGGACAAAGCACAGAATGCGGTAAAAGGTGAAATTAACTTGATTAAATGGATGTTGTGTGCAATAATCCCAGGCATATTATCCTTGACTCTAAAAACATATTTTTAATTTGAACACGGCCCCATAATCGCTCCCTCTTTTAATGACTTCTAATTTAAAGTATAATGCTTACAAATGCTTTACCTCATTTTAGCCTTCTTAGCGTCCTTTTTTACCTGTCTACTTCTTGTTAAAAGGGCAAGCAGCGCTTTCCTTGACTCTCAAGAAGGGGTTCAGAAGTTTCATCGGTGGAATGCGGTAAGAATAGGCGGACTATCCTTGATGGCTTCTTTGTTGGTCACCTCTTTAGCCTTTGCTTTATCCCAAAAGGAATTTTCGAAAAATCATTTCCTTCTAGTCTTATCCTCTCTTCCTGTTTTCTTAGGTGGGCTACTTGAAGACGTAACCAAAAAAATTGGTCCTAAGCTCAGGCTTCTTTGCGCAATGTTTTCTGGATTCCTTGTTTATATCCTTTTAGGAGAAGCCTTAACGCGAGTCGACCTTCCGGGCTTTGATTATTTGCTTAAAAATTACGCTCTTTTTTCTCTTCTTTTTACCGTCTTTGGTCTTGCGGGAGTAGCTAACGCCATAAACATAATTGACGGGTTTAACGGGCTTGCAAGCGGGGTGTGTTTAATGGTCTTTCTTTCCTATTCCTATGTGTCTTTCATAGTAGGAGATACCTTCCTGCTCTACACCAGTTTAACCATTGCCTCAGCCATCGTTGGTTTTTTCTTCTGGAACTTCCCATTTGGCTATATTTTTCTTGGCGACGGTGGAGCCTATCTGTTAGGTTTCTTAGCAGGAGCCATAGGAGTTTTATTGGTTGAGCGACATCAAGATGTTTCAGCTTGGTTTCCTTTTTTACTCCTTTTATACCCAATTTATGAAACTATTTTTTCTATAATAAGAAAAAAATTTATGCGAAATACCTCTCCTTTTGAACCTGATGCTATACATCTTCATATGCTATTCTACAAAAGATTAATAAAGACGAATGTTGGGAATGCTTTACCCACTTTTTTAGCTAATTCTCTAACTTCTCCTTATCTCTGGTTTATGGAACTTCTTTGCGTAGTCCCAGCCTTACTTTTCTGGAATAATACCTATCTATTGATGATTTTTAGCTTACTTTTTATATTCTTTTATACCTGGCTTTATTTTAGAATTGTAAGGTTTAAAACACCCAATGTGATGAAAATTTTGCTAAGTAGATTTAAAGAAGAAGCCTAAGATTTTTTCTTTTCTCGTGTAGCATTTTTGAGATGCCTCGCTACAGCTTGGCAGGACAGGATAGGGATGTCTCCCCGGCCCACTTTTTATTGTCACCCCGAGCCGTCAGGCGTGGGGTCTCAAGCCCCACTACCCCCCACATGGGCACCTTCAACATGAGCGAGGCCTTCCTCTCGTTTTTCAAACTATAAAAATGAAGTTTAATATTCACCTAAAAAGGACACTACCAAAAACAACCTTGGTGCTTGTCTAAAATTAAGATTTACCTATAATATTTACACAAAGCTCCTTTTAGGAGGACTTAATGCAAGCTATCCCTATTGAGCTATACGAAGAGCTTGAAGGTTTAGACCCGAAGATTAAATCTGTCTTTCTCAAGCTTTTTGAGTATTTAATAAAGGAAAGGGTGACGAAAGATGACTTTCAGAGGTTAACCGAAAAGGTAGAAAAATTAGCTGACATCGTAGCTAAACTTGCCGAGGCTCAGAAGAAAACTGAAGAGGAGTTAAAAGCTCTTTCCAAAACTGTAGCCGAACTTGTTGAAGCTCAAAAGAAAACTGATGAAGAATTAAAGAAACAATCAAACACCATGGCTGAATTATCAAAAACCGTATCTGAGCTATCTAAAACCATGTCCGAGCTTGCTGAGGCTCAAAAAAGAACAGACCAAAGGGTAGCTGAGCTCGCTGAAGCTCAGAAGAG
>JBMSAU010000076.1:0-25233 GCA_049414625.1 Thermodesulfobacteriaceae bacterium | reverse complement strand
TTACAAAACTATATAAATGCTTCAAAGTCAAAACACTTCTCCTCATAGTTTAATAATTTAATCCTTAATTAAAATTTTTGAACAGCCCCAGAGGAAATTTTGGTGGTTTATGAAAAATTCTATGTTTTACCACACTCTCTGCTAAGAACACCCCTTGAGCTTGATCTCGAGCGTATGACTTAGCCCAAGGGGTTGTTTTATGATTCTCAAGCTAAATGTCCGACCTTAAGGTATCCTGAAGCTGCTAAAAGGAGGATTAAAAGCTGAAGAAGGGAGAGGAAGACATATACCTTGTTTCTTTTTTTTTAAAGAAATGGGAAGTTACAAACGCTAAAAAATACAGGAGTAAAAAGACTAAGAAGTCACCATACTTTACCTCTCACAAAGTCAAGACTAAAAGGAAAAAAGCCCCAACTATAGGAACAAATAGAACCCCTCCTCCTATCCCAACTAATACGGCAACAATGCAGAAGATAAAAGCAAATACAAACAACATTGGTTGCTAAGCCCACCAGGACAAGGATGAAGTGGTTGGGATCTGTGCCTCCCCACCATAGGCAAAACTGATGATGCATAAAATCAGCCCCACCGTACACATAGCTAAAATTTGATGTCTTCCCATAACCTCCTCTCCTTAGCTGAGAAATTGTTGCAATCCGTCGCATTGTATTTAAAAATGAAAACTTGGCAATAGATTTAAAGTTTAACTTACCCTTTTAAAGTCCTCTATTTCATGTTATAGTAATACTAGTTAGTAAGAATTTAGTTGGGAGGCAAACATGGTTTTAGTCCTAATGGGAAGTGATTCTGATCTTCCAATAATGAAAAAGGCTGCCGAAGTCTTAGAAAAGTTTGGGGTCCCTTATTACATGACCATAGCCTCTGCTCATAGGACTCCTGATAGGGTCGAAAGATTGGTCAAAGAGGCTGAGGCTAAGGGAACAAAGGTTATCATTGCCGGGGCTGGCGGAGCCGCTCATTTGCCAGGTGTCGTTGCCGCCCTCACCACCCTTCCTGTGATAGGTGTTCCTATAAAAACCTCTTCCCTTAACGGGCTTGACTCCTTACTTTCCATTGTGCAGATGCCTGCTGGTATCCCCGTTGCGACCGTTGCCATAAACGGGGCAGAAAATGCTGCCCTCCTTGCTATCGCTATTTTATCTACATCAGATGAAAACTTAGCAAGAAAGCTAAAAGAATACAGAGAAGAGATGAAGAAAAAGGTTGAAGAAAAGGCTGAAAAGCTCGACAATTTAGGTTATAAGGCATACATCGAGAGTTTTTTAAGCAAATAGTTTTTTATTTCACTAACAAGGACAGGGCAAATAGCGATTCTAAAGGAAATCCAAATGAGCTTGAAAACATCATGGCCTGGGCAGTGGCCTTGATCAATCTATCAAGGATAGATCTTTTTTCATCTGCCTGAAGATTTCAAACGGTTCAAAATCATTACCTTTCGTAAAAAAAGCCCTCTTCTCACTCTGGAGAAGCAGGAACGGGAATAAATAAAGTTTGTGCTAAAAGAAACGGACGGAAACAAGACCTTGGCTACTCAAATCTTAGGAATAGACCAAGCTACCCTTTGGCGAAAGCCAAAGAAGTATGCGTTAGAGGATGAAGAGTAAGCTTAGGGTATTATCTGGTTAGAAAGTAAACACTTTATCCGCCTCTTTAGCGATCTCGTATAGGTCGTCCATCCAAGCAATAGGGCAGGTTGATGAGGGCTCAACCCCGTGAGCCTAAGCGCAGACACCTCAAACATAAAAATCACCTTGGAAAGAGTTTATCTGCTCCATAAAATCGAATTGATCCGTTGGAAGTTTCTCAAACGTGACAGCCTTCCCAAGCATAAACACGCTAACTTCATCTTCCTTTATTATCCCTAAATTGGCAAGCCTCATGGCGTTGTATATTGTCTCCGGATCATCTCGAGTAATGATAATCAAGACCTTCATAGCTAGCTCCTCTGAACGGTTTATTATGGATTAAAATAGATCTTAATATATAAATTGATAAAATATCAATAAAAAAGTGAAAGTAACTACTTCATTGATGTTCCACGTGGAACAATTTAGACTTGATCAAAAAGCTTCCGTCGCAATTTCCTTTTTCGGCAAGGTCTAAGCCTTCACGGCAAAGTCCAAAGCTCTTCCTTGCCCCTTTAACCATTTCAATAAGGGGTAAAAGGAGTTTAATTCTTAGCTCGTAGGGAAGATACCAGCTACCGTTTATGCATTCTCCCTTTTCAAAATATATCTTCTTATAGTCCTTTTCTATATTCGGGATAGCGGAGACAAGCCTTCTAAAGGTTTGCTTTTTAAGCTTTAGGGTTGAAAAGACGAAGTGGTCCACTACATCTATTAGCTCTTTAACAAGCTCCTTTGCTTCATCCTCGGTTAGGATGGGAAAAACTGGGTCAATGCGGGCAATAACCGGTATCCCTGCCTGTTTTAAAGCCTTAAGAGCGCTGATTCGTTCTTCTGCCTTATTGGCACCGGGCTCAAGAACCTTATCAAGGCTCTTAGTTGTTATGGTTAGGCTTACGGCACAGTCCAAATCTTTAAGAATATCAGCATCCCTCAATACTAAAGGCGATTTAGTGATGATAAGGAGCCTAACGCTTTTTCCGCTTACCATTTCAAGAAAGGACCGTGTAAGCTTTAGTTTTTCCTCAAGTGGCTGATAGGGGTCTGAAGAGTTTGAAAGGCTAATGAGCGAGCCTGAAGGAAGTTGAGCCAAATCCTTTTCAACCACTTTAGCAAAATCCTTTTTGGGACGAGGATTATGAAAATCTTTAATGTAGACTTGGGCGTAGCAGTAGAGGCAGGAGTGCCCACACCCCGTGTAGGGCTGAAGACTATACTTTGGAGGGCAAAGGCAAAGGCTTGAGCCCCAAGGGTCAAAGGGTCTTAAATAGGTCATCCCTTCTCAAGTAAGAAGGCTCCTTAGCTTAGTCATATCCTTAATCTTTACTCTCTTTCCTTCTACAGCTATGAGGTCTTCTTCCTTTAGTCTTTGAAAGATCCGGGATAGGGTCTCTGGGGTTATCCCAAAGAGAAGGGCAAGCTGAGACTTAGGAATGGATAGAGTAAACTCTTCCTTTTTTCCCTCTTCGGTTAGTTCCCAAAGGTAAGCTATGAGCCTTTCTCCAGCCTCTTTTAGCGTTAAATTTTAAATGGTCTTAAGGAGGCTTTTTAATCGCACACAAAGGAGACCGATAAGGTTTAGTCCAAAATCAGGGTTTCTTTTTAATAGGTTTAATAAAAGTTTTGTCTTAGGAAAAAAAGGCAAGCGTGGCATCCGTCAAAGCTTGGGCGTTAACGGGGTAGGCTTCGCTTCCGGCAAGAACTACCTCAGCAAAGATCTCTCCTGGACCAAAGATATGAATAACGCTCTCCTTGCCCTTTGGTGAAAGCTTATAAAGCTTCATCATCCCGTCAACGATGAAGTAGAAGCCAAGGGCTTTTTCCCCTTCAAAGAAGAGGTGTTCCCCTTTGCTAAGCCTTTTTAGGACTGAAATTTGGACAAGTGCTGAAAGTAGCTCTGGAGAGAGCCCCTGAAAATAGGGGCTCTCTTTTATTGCCCTTTCTAACTCACTTTGAGATGGCATCTAATCTTAAGCAAGCTTGTAATGTTCCCTTAGAACCTTTTTAAGTTGATTAAGGGAGTTTTCGGAAAGTGGGGCAAGGGGTAGCCTTACTTCAGGCGAGTTAATCATGCCCATAAGGTAGAGGGATTCTTTTGCTGGCACAGGATTTGTCTCTATGAAAAGGATTTTAAAGAGGGGATAGAGATAAAGATGAAGTTCTTTTGCCTTCTCCATGTTGCCCATGAGGCAAGCGTTCATAAGGTCTGCCATCTCCTTTGGCATGATGTTTGCCGCAACAGAGACGACCCCTCTTCCTCCAGCCATCACTGTGAATGAGGCGGTAAAATCATCTCCAGAGAGCACTACAAATTCCTTGGGACATTTCAAGATTAGCTCAGTTACCTGCTTCATGTCTCCGCAGGCTTCTTTTATGGCGACGATGTTTTCAAAGTCCTGAGCAAGCCTTGCTGTGGTTTCAGGAAGAAGGTTTACTCCGGTTCTTCCTGGGACGTTGTAGAGGATGATGGGGATGCGGCAGTTTTTGGCGATGTGCTTGTAGTGCTCGTAGAGACCGTTTTGGGTTGGCCTGTTGTAGTAGGGGGTGACTATTAGAGCGGCATCAGCTCCCATCTCCTCTGCCATCTTGGTTAGTTCCAAAGCCTTTGCGGTGTCGTTTGTCCCTGTCCCAGCAATAACTGGAACCTTCCCTTTGGCTTCTTCTAAGGCTATCTCAAGAAGCCTTTTTTTCTCCTCCTTCGTTAGGGTTGCAGACTCTCCCGTTGTTCCTGAGACTAAGATACCATGCGTTCCAGAGTTGAGATGCCATTTGATTAAGTTCCGGAAGGATTCCTCATCTATTTTGCCATCCTTAAAGGGGGTAACCAAAGCTACGATCGACCCTTTAAGGTATTCCGCTCGATAACTCATACTCTACCTCCAACAGTTTTTTAGCTATTTTTCTATATTGCCTTTAAAAACAATTTTTTCAAGACCAATTTGAAAATAGGTTGTCTATTAAATGTTCCACGTGGAACAATGTTAGGCTTATTAGTATAGGGCATCTTCAAAGATCTGAAAGCTAAAAAGATACCTTGTGTCTCCTTCAAGGAAAAGGTCTTCGCCTTCTAAAGCGATGGTTAGCCACTCTCCCCCTTTGGTTAAGATTGGCACTTCTCCTTCGATTAAGCCAAGTTTTAGGGCAATATAGGCAGAGGCAGAGGCTCCGGTTCCGCAGGCTAAGGTCTCAGCCTCAACGCCTCGCTCATAGGTCCTAATCTTTAGATAACGTTTTCCATCTTCTTCGCAAAGCTCAACGAAGTTTACATTCGTTCCAGCTGGAGCAAACATCTCGTGATAGCGTAATGTTCTTCCGAGCTTTTCTACCGGAGCTTGAGATACATCATCCCAGAAAAGAACAAGATGAGGGACGCCGGTGTTAACAAAGTGGGCTAAGTAGATGTCGTGCTCGGTTTTTACAGCAAGGTTGAGCTTTAGATCCTTGGGTGTTGTAAGCTTAACTTTTACTCGCTTGCCCTTGACCTCAGCTTTTATGATCCCAGCTTTGGTTTCAAAGCTTAAGGTTTTATCGCAGAGACCAAGCTCAAAGAGGAGCCTTGCGAAGCATCTTGCACCGTTTCCGCACATCTCAGCTTCGCTCCCATCAGAATTAAAGAATCGCCAGGAAAATTGAGCTTCAGGTGATGAGGCTTTTTCAACAAGTATAAAACCGTCAGCAGAGACCGAAAACTTTGGACGGCTGAGGGCTTTAGCTAATGTTGGACCTTCAGCGTCTGCATCTATCTCCTTATCAAGGTTTAGAAGGAAGATAAAGTCGTTCCCAGATGCTGAAAGCTTATAAAAAGTCCTATCCTTAAGCTTTGAATAGAGATTTTTTAGGTCTATGCTCATCTTCTAAGGTAAATTTTATATAATATCTTTTTTCAATTTTAACCTTCTTTCCTTGTCGCTTCAAGTGTAAGACGAAGAGTCTCCATGTGAGACGCTATTCTGAACGAAGCGAGGGACTTTATTAAAACTGCCCCAGTTGTTTCGGGACTATCTCAATAAGATGTTCTTTGTTTGGCTAATAGGTTATAAAAAGTGTTTACTTTAGATACCATTCTCAATGCTTGACCCCTTTTAAAACAAACAGTATTATATGATATACAGCCGAGGTGGCGGAACTGGCAGACGCGCTGGATTCAGGATCCAGTGGGCGCAAGCCCGTGCGGGTTCGACTCCCGCCCTCGGCACTTAAAACCATAAAGAGGTGAATCTATGGGACTTCAAAAACTTATAACTACTTACATCCCACAAGGTGTTTTTATCATTACCTCAAACGCCGAGGGAAAGATAAACGGAATGACAGCGGCTTGGGTTTCTCAGGTGTCTTTTAAGCCACGACTCCTTGGAGTAGCAATTGCCCCTCAGCGCTACACCTTTGAGCTTATCCAGGCAAGCAAAACCTTCGGTATTAACGTCCTTGCTGAAGGTCAAGTTGACCTTGCCAAACACTTTGGCTTTAAAAGTGGAAGAAGGGTAAACAAGTTTGAAAACATTCCTTATAAGCTTAGCAAGCGTGGTAACCCGATTTTGCTCGATGCCATTGCCTACTTCGATTGCGAGGTTGTGAGCTCCTTTGAAACAGGAGACCATTATGTTGTCGTAGGAGAGGTGGTAGACTATGAAATTCTAAAGGAAGGGGAAAAGCCCTTGATTTTCCGTTGGGAAGACTACTTTGGAGGAGATTAAGACCAATGATGGAAGAGGATAAGCTTCTTCGTTTTCATGAAAGATTAAAAGACTTTGTAAGCAAAAACTTAAACCTATTTTTAAACATCGTAGGGATTCTTGCCTTTCTTATTCTCCTTGGGTTTGGTTATAGCTATTACAGTAAAAAAAAGGAAGAGAAAGCCTTTGCTGAGTTTTTTTCACTTCTTACACAAGGGCCGACTGAGGCAACTCTTCTTAGCTTTGCCGAGAAAAACTCAAATACCGAAGCTGGGAGGTTTGCCCTCATCTACCTTTGGGATTCAGCTTTAAATCGTGGTGATGCAAGCTTAACTTTACAGCTTGCTGAAAAGCTCGAAAAGAGCTTGAGTTCTCAAGGAAAAGTCTTTGTCAAGTATGCCAAGGCTAAGACCTTTGAGGAGAAGGGAGATTTGGACGCAGCTCTTAAGATTTACGAGTCCATAAGCAAGGAAGCCGGTCCGCTAAAGGAGCTTCTTTATCTAGATTTGATAAGACTAAAGGAGGCAAAGAAAGACAAAAAATCAGCAGCAAACCTTGCTCAAGAATTTCTAAAAAAATATGAGAACTCAACGTTAGCTGGCTATGTTACGGTAAAGCTTAAGGAGCTTTCTGGTTCCTAAGAAGGCTTAAAGGAGAAGGCGTATGCCCTTTTCAATCCTAAGGCAGATCGCCGAAGAAAAAATAAAAGAAGCTATGGAAAGGGGAGAATTTGAGTGTGAGGAGTATAAAGGAAAGCCTCTTGACCTCCGGGAAGACCCTTTTGTTCCCGAAGACCTACGGGTTGTGTATCGCATTCTTAAGAATGCAGGCTTTCTTCCAAAGGAAGTTGAGCTGAGAAAGGAGATCTATCGAACGATCGAGGAGCTTCTTGACGAGGAGCATCAAGAAACCTATCAAAAGGTGAGAAAGCTTTCCGCTCTTCTTTTTCATCTAAACCAAATTCGGCAAAGACCTCTTAACATTCAGGACGAGGAATACTACGCTAAGGTGGTAGAGAAGATAAAAGTAGCTAAAAAGATAAAGCTTGAAGAGGGCGCATCATCTTCCAAAGGTAAGCCCATTGATTTTTCAAGGCTTCAAATCCTGCTTTCAATAAAAAGCTTTTATCGCCGGGGCGGTGGTAGCTCATCTAAACGCTAAGCTCAAGGTTTAATAAGACTTCAAAGGTGGGTATTAAACCTGACGAATATTACATGAAGATTGCTATACGGGTTGCTTCTTTTGGGCTTGGGTATACTTCGCCCAATCCTGCAGTAGGAGCGGTGCTTGTTGACCCAAAAACAGGAGAAGTCGTAGCTAAGGGTTATCACAAGGCTTATGGTTTGCCTCATGCTGAAGTGGAAGCCATAGAGAAGGCAAAGGATAAGGCAAGAGGGTGTTATCTTTATGTGACGCTTGAGCCTTGCTGTCATCATGGAAAGACTCCACCTTGCACAGAGGCTATCCTTAGGGCTGGGATAAAAAGGGTTGTTTGCGCAATCAAAGACCCAGACCCTATTGCCTGCGGAGGATTATCTTTCCTTCAAAGCCACGGTATTGAAGTTAAAAGCGGTGTTTGTGGAGAAGAAGCTGCCTACCTTACCCGCTTTCATCTAAGCCGGATCATTCGGAAAAGACCTTGGGTAATGATGAAGGTTGCGGCAACGCTTGATGGAAGAATCGCAACCTCAGCCGGCAACTCAAAATGGATAACAGATGAGCCTGCAAGAAAGTTTGCTCATAGGCTAAGAGCCATAGCCGATGCCATCCTTGTAGGAAAAAACACAGTGCTGAAAGACGACCCGGAGCTAACGGTCCGAATGGTAAAGGGGAAAAACCCTATAAGACTTATCCTTGATACTCATCTTAGCTTAACCCCGGATTACAAGGTTTTTCAAGTTGACGAGACAAAACAAACCATCATCTTTTGCGGAGAGAACGCTGCTAAAGAAAGGGAGAAGCTTTTTGTTCAAAGAGGGGTCGAGGTGGTGAGGCTTCCCTGCGGAGAAAATGGGGAGGTTGACATAAAGGCTTTGCTATCCTTTTGCCAGGAGCGGAGAATAACTTCTGTTCTTGTTGAGGGCGGGGGCAAAGTTCATGGTAGCTTTCTTAAAGAGGGGCTTTACGATGAGGTCTTTTTTATGTATGGTCCTATGATTATGGGAGACCCTTTTGGAGTTTCGGCAGTTTATGCTAAACCTTTAACAAACCTTAACGAGGCAACAAGGCTTTTTCAGATTAAGATTAAACGTTTTGGTAGTTCTATCCTTATACACGGCTTAACTGAAAGCGGATTAGACTTGATACAAATGGCTGTAAAGAATTCTATAGACACCTCATCACCTTAGATGCCATACATTATTATCTTCTTTTTTCTTTTTTATAGCCTTTTACATCTATATATATATCGAAGACTAAGGTTATCCAGAAGATTTATTCCAATTTTTATATTCTTTTGTATTTCTCCGTTATTTTGGTTCTATTTTGATAATCATGTGAGCGACCCTTTTTCTTACTATTTTATTTTTTCATCCTTATTATGGATGGGTTTTATGATTTATGCAGGATTTTTTACTTTAGCTACGGATCTTTATACGGGTATTTCTTCCATTTTGGACAAGTTTTTAAACATTAAATTACCAAGACCTAAGCCTGAAATGAAAAGGTTTTTAGTTTTAATTCTTAGCTTAGTTTTTTCTCTTTACAGCTACCTTGAAACTTTGAGCCTAAGAGTTGAAAGGTATGAGATAAGAACGGATAAGCCTTTATTCAACAAGGAAAGAATAAAGGTTCTACATATCTCGGATGTTCATTTTGGTCGGATTATGAGGGAGGATAAGCTTCGTTTGATACAAGAGGTTTGGCTTAAAGAGAAGCCGGATATAGTTTTTTCGACGGGAGATTTGGTTGATGGCAACATAAAGAAAATAGAGCATATCGCTCAAGCGTTGAAGGAGCTACCTGCTCCCCTTGGTAAGTATGCTGTTTTAGGGAACCATGAATTCTACATAGGGGTTAAGAATTCGGTCGAGTTTACGGAAAAGGCAGGTTTTACTTTGCTTCGAGGAAGATGGATAGACCTTGGGGCTATAGCCATTGTCGGGATTGACGATGAGGCCTGCAGATACTTCAAAGCCTGTATTGAGCCTATAGAGGAAGAAAAGGTTCTAAAGGACATTCCTCAAGATAAATTTATCATCCTTTTAAAGCATAGACCAAAGGTTAAAAGGGAGGTAATCGGAAGGTTCGACCTAATGCTTTCTGGACACCTTCACGGAGGACTATATTTTCCTATTGGAGAGCTGATACTTAAAAGATTTTTTATAACGCATCAGGGCTTAACAAAAATCGACGGGTCCTTTGTTCATGTGAGCAAGGGCGTAGGGACGGGTGGTCCTCCCATGAGATTTTTTACTCCACCAGATGTGGCCATAATTGAGATAAAGAAAGAAAAATAAACTTAGACAAGCAAGGTAGTTTAGATATTTAAAGGTAAGAAAGAGCCCTTTCTACTTCTTCTTTTAGCTTTGAGATAGGAACTTCGGAGCTAAAAACCCGGTGAGCTCTTTTTACCTTCTCTTCAAGGGGAAGTTGGCTCTCAAGAAGAGGAAAGAGATGAGACCTTCCCCCTTCCACTAATCTCTTAACTTGCGTCTCCTTTTCACAAGCTATTACCCAGACTTCATCAAACCTCTTCTCCCAGCCTGCTTCAAAAAGAAGGGGAACCTCAACAAAAACAGCTTTAATCCCTTTCCTTTCAAGCTCAGCAAACCTTCTCTCTAAGAACTCCCAAACCTTATTGTGTATGAACTCTTCAAGCCTTTTTTTTAGGCTATCGCTGCGCAAGATCTTCTCTAAAATGACTTTTTTATTTACTCTTCCATTTCGGTCCAAAACCTCATTCCCTAAAAGTCTGACAAGTTCTTTTTTTATTGGTTCCTCTTCATAGAGATGGTGCACGATTTCATCGCAGGAGAGAACTGTTTGTCCAAGCTCGGCCAAAATCTTAAGAAGGGTCGATTTGCCAGTTGCTAAGCTTCCGGTGATAGCGACTTTTTTCATAAGCCTCTTATCTTAAAAATGCTCTGTCTCAAGGAGTTTTAGATAGCGTTCAAAATCCTCTGGCGGGTCTTTAGCAAAGGTGAGATGTGCGCCTGTTCGGGGGTGCTCAAAGCTTATTCGGTAGGCATGAAGCATGAGCCTTTCAGCTCTTGGGACATCAGGCTTTAGTCCGCCGTAGATAGGGTCGCCAAGGATGGGATGCCCAATGTGGCTAAAATGCACCCTTAGCTGATGGGTGCGACCAGTTAGCGGTTTTGCTAAAACTAAGGTTGCCTTTTTGAAAAGCTTTAGCACCTGGTATTTTGTTAAAGCTTGTCTTCCTTCTTTTACAACAGCCATCTTTTTCCTCTGCACAGGATGCCTTCCTATGGGAAAATCAAGCGTTCCTTCCTTTTGGGTTAGCCTTCCATACACTATGGCTAAGTATTCCTTCTCGACCCTTCTTTCTTTGAAATCTTGGGTCAACTTTTTGTGGGCAAAGTCGTTTTTGGCAACAAGCATGACCCCTGAAGTATCTTTGTCAAGCCTGTGAACTATGCCAGGGCGAAGCTCTCCCCCAACACCAGAGAGGGAGCGAAGCTTAAGCAAAAGCCCATGCACCAAAGTATCGTCAAGATGCCCTGGTGCTGGATGAACAACAATTCCAGCAGGCTTATAAATTACCGCAAGGTCCTCATCCTCATAAAGGATTTCAAAGGGAACTTCCTTTGGCTGAAGAGAATACTCCTTTTCAACGGGTATTCTCACTAAAACCTGCTCGCCACCTTTTAGCTTGTAAGAGGGTTTAACAGATTTCCCCTCGACGAGGATAAAGCTCTTTTCTATAAGGGTTTTGATCCGCTCTCGGCTAAGCTCAGGGAGCTTAGCTCTTAAATAGACATCCAATCTTTCGCCTTTTGCCTCGCCTTCTACAACTAAGGTATGCTCTTTCTTTATAGGTTCTTTTATAGAGCTTTTTTCTACCTCTGACATTGGGGGCAGTAGCTTGTTGTCCTTCCAGCCACTTTAATTTTTTCAAGGGTTGTGCCACATCTTGGGCAGGGCATTCCATACTTTTGATATACTAAATGCTTGGTTTGAAACATTCCAGCCCTTCCAAGCCCGTCCACATAATCCTTTATCGTTGAGCCCCTAAGGCTAATGGCTAAGTGAAGGACCTCCTTCATGGTTTGATAGAGCTTCTGAAGCTCCTCATCGGAGAGAGATCTTGCAGGTCTTAGAGGATTTATGTCTGCCCGGAAGAGGATTTCATCAGCGTAGATGTTGCCAATCCCAGAGATAACCTTTTGGTCAAGGAGAGCTGATTTTATGGGTTTGCGTATGCTCCTTAATGCTTCTTTGAACTCCGAAAATTCAATCTCAAGGGCATCTTGTCCAATACTGATTAGGAAGTCTTTAAAGCTTTTTTCTTCGTCAAAAAGAAAAAGCCTCCCAAATTTTCTCATGTCAGAAAAGAGGAGGGACATCTCAAGAAAGTGTAAGCTTAAGACTTTGTGTTTGAATTTATCAAGAGGGTTTTCCTCGGGAACTAGGATTAACGAACCTGTTAACCCAAGATGAAAACCGAAGATGTGCTGCGAAAAATGCAAAAACAAGTATTTACCTTTTCTTGAAAGGTGAAGAAGCCTTTGTCCTTCAAGTTTTTTTAGCTCTTTCGGCGTTATTTCGTTTTTTTCTAAATAAGCTTCGTCGTAGACTATTATGGCTTTAAGAGGTCTTCCTATTAATATGCTTAAGTCCCTTTTTATGGTTTCAACCTCTGGGAGCTCGGGCATAGCGGTTATTCAGTCTTATCTTGAACATGAAGAAAGGATTGATAAATCTCGATGACCGAGAGGAAAAGCCCTAAGATCAGAGGTCCTAAGAATAGTCCGAGAGGACCAAGGGCTATTATTCCACCGAGGACGGAAAAGAAGACGAGAAGATTGTGAAGCTTAGCTTTTCCACCTATGAATAAAGGTTTAAGGATGTTGTCAACTTGGGCAACCGTTAGGGCACAGGCTACGAGAAGAATGATTCCTTTTAGTAGGCTTTCAAAAAACAAAAGGTATAATCCCAAGGGGACCCAGATTAAGGCTGTTCCAAGGAAAGGGATAAAGCTGGCAACGGCTGTAAGCATACCCCAAAGTAGGTAGCCTGGAACACCAATAATAAGATAGATAACGGTGGCAATAGCTCCTTGAACCAAAGCGGTAAGAAGCGTCCCATAAAAAACAGCCTTCAAGATGAGGCTTATTCTTGAAAGGATCTCTTCTTTTTTCTCTTCAGAGCCGGGGATAAGCTTTTGCACAAAAGAGACGAACTTTTCTCCGTCTACAAGGAAGTAGTAAAAGGTAAAAAGGGTTAAGACCATTTTGAAGACAATGCCTAAGGTTGCTTGAAGAAAGTTCTTAAAAAGATTGAAGGCTCTTTGAAGGATGTTTGATAACTGTTCGCTTAGCTTTGCTTGAAGGTTTTCAAGATAGGGGGATATCTCTTGATAGAGCTTACCCCAAAAGGGATGAGACTTTAAGGCAGATGCTTGGGCTTGAAGCTTTTGAAAAAAGGCTTGGTCAAAGCTTGCTAAGAAATCTTCAACTTGATATATGAGCTGAAGGCTTATAAAAAATAGAGGAACAAAAATAAAGAGGATCGTCAAGATTATCAAGGTCAAAGCAGAAAGCTCTGCCTTTCCTCTTAAAACTGATTTTAACCTTCGATGGAGAGGATAAAAGAGAAAGGCTAAAATCCCCGCCCAGGCAATAACCGTCCAGAGGGGTTTGAGTAAGTAAAGAAAAAGCCCGATTACTAAAAGAGATAAACCGGTGATTATCGCAAAGGCAAACTTTGAGGTTTGAACCTGCATGCTAAGGATAAGTATAAGACAAAAGAAGAAATAAAGTAGGGGCGAGCGGTTGCTCGCCCTTCACAATAATCTTCTATTCTTTTAAAACTAAAACAGAGCGCCGTTTTTTGCGGCTATGACTACGCCTATAACGACCATCACGACAATCCAACCCCACATAAGGTAGACCGAAACCTTGCCCAATCTTTCGTAGCCAACTTCTTTTATACCCTTGCCACACCTATAAGCAACTAAGGCGGTGTAAAGAAGGACTATCGCTCCCATGACGAAGGTTGCCAAGAAAAGTAAAAGGGAGCCATAGGATGGGTTAACGGGGTAGTTAGCCATGCTGTAGCCTGCTTTGTCAAAATAAGCCATACGGAGGGCTTCCCGAGCTGCGCTCATAAGAAGAACAGTTAAAATAAGCATACCTGCAATCGGTTTGGCGTACTGAGAGGGTGAAGCTTGAGCCTTAAAAAGTAGGGCTAAAAAGATTAAGGCAGAGATGAGGGCAAGGATGAAGAAAGGATTGGTGTAAAACTTGAATTCTGAAGGAATTGTAATAAGCCAAATAAACCCTACAACAGCTTGAATGAGAGAAAAGTAAAGGGCTAATTTGGCTCCAAACTGCTTAACCCAGTTCAAATACTCTTCGGAATACTTTCCCGTACCTTTGAAATAGTCCCCATAAAAGATAAGCCAAACCCCGGTTACAGCTAAGGATGGCACCATGAAGTGAAGGAATCTAAAAAGCTCAAAGGCGTGTAGAGATGTGCCGGAGGATAAATATTTCCCCTCTTTTACCAGGAAGCTTGGCCATTTTTCAGGAACTAGTTGCGCAACCGCTAAAGAGTGCATCACGATTCCAGCAAGGATAAGAAAGGCTAAGCTAAGGATTATCCAGAGAGGGGTGCTCTTTCCTTCGTATCCACCGCCAAGGTAAAATACATAAGCCAAAGTAAAGGCAAGGGCAATGAAGGCTATGAAGCCAAGAGCCCACCAGGCAGACATGGTGTTTGCTGTATACCAGAAAGGGTCGTAGATAACTTGCACGAAAAGAAGGGGGGCTATCCCAAGAACAATAGCCCAAGATAAAGAATTTACGAGTAAGCGGGAAAGGGATCGAGAAAGGAGTTTTGCGTTTGGGTTTGAGCTAAACCTTCCATAGAGGATTAGTAAGGCAGAGCCTATAACCAAATTGACAAGCAAGATATGAAGGGCAAAGGTAACCACCAAAAGGAAATCAAATATTATGGCAGGACTTGGCAAGCCTGCAGGGTCTCTCATGGCGTTAAGATATGTCCCTATGTTCATGGCACACCCCCTTTATTTCTTTTTGTTAACTAAAGTAAACAAGTATTCAGCAGCCGCCATTCTTTCTTCTTCATTTCCTATGAAGGGCGGGATGTAGGGGAAGGCAGATAAAGCTGAAAGGAGGGCGTCTATGTCTTCAGGAGATTCAGGAGAAAGCTTTTGGAGGGAGGCTGGCAGAGGTCTTAGTCCTCTATCTGTAAAGGCATGGCAGTTTGCACAGTTATGGAGGGCGATGATCCTTCCTACCTCAAGGCGGTTCTCAGGGGTTATCTTTCTTAAGTTTTCAGGCAAATATCCCAGTCTTGAGAGTAGCCCTTCTTTCTCAAAGGTTTCGACCTCATTTTTTATTTTTTTAGCAGGAAGGTCCGTGGCTATAGCTTGGTGCCCATACATAAACTCAAAGACGATATAGGGTCTACGCAAACCCTCTCTAATTCCCTCGGCGGAAAGGATCCCGATAAAAGTTGCGATGATAAGAATAAGAGAAAGGACAAAATTGTTTAGCCTTGGTATAATAAAGGCTGTAAGTGCGAAGTAGAGGGTTAGAATGGCGTAGACTATTAATGTCACCTTGGCTAGAGTCTGCATATAAGGTAGGGAACTCAAGAGCTGTTGGGCATGGTCAGGAAGCTTCTTGTAATACCAGTAGCCAAAGATTAGTCCAAGGACCATGCCAACTAAAGCAAAGCGGGAGATGAGCCTTGTGATTTCAAGCCTTGTTTCTCCCTTTAGGGTTGAAGCAATGAGCAACCCATAGATTCCGGCAACACCAAACATCACAGAAGTTCTGGTAAGAAGTTGAGGAAAGTAGGTGGGGTTGAAGAAGCCATCGAAGAAATCACCAGTCTCAAGCCATTTGCCAGGTGTTAACTGAAAGGCAAGGATACCGGTGATGATGATCATGCTTATCCAGGCTGCAAGGGCATAAAGATAACCTATTTTTAAGTGGGTTTTCGGGTCAACTTTTCCTAAGGTGTAGTAATAGGCATATATGGTTGCGATCTCAATCATGAAAAAGACCCATTCCGTTGCCCAACCCCAAACATAGTTATGGATTAGGGCTGAGATGCTTCTTGGTGAAGAGACGGTAGCTGCATACCAGATGCCAACTCCTGAGAGGGACCCGAAGACAAAGCTAAAGATCAGTAAGAGCAGGGTAAAACGTTTGATGAAGGCAAAGTACTCAGGGCGGTTCCTTTCTAAACCAATCTTTTCAATGAAGACGGTTACCCAAAGGGCACCCACCGCAAGGTGGGATGTTAGAACATGAAAAGAAGCAATAAGACCTATCACTAAAGCACTACTTAAATAGGGGACTTCCCATATCGGATACATAGCACCCCTCCTATAAGAATTTTTAAAAAAATATAATGATTTTTTTTTAAGTCAAGAGATAATATTTTTTTGGTTTTATATTCTTAATCATAGAGTGGCACTGACTTTCTTCAGTTTAACCTTAGAGTGAGATGTTGGATGCTACTAATTCCTTATCCACACAATTTTTACTTTTGGGATACCGAGCCTTTCATAGGCTGACCCTTCCCTTACCGCTATCTCAAGAAAGCCTTCGCTTCCAAAGAGGGCAAGAAGCTCGCCTTTTTTACCATAGCCGTATGTTGGAACAAAGGGAACTTCTTTATCGTTTACTAAAACCTTAAACCTTCTTTGACAGGCGCTTTGATGAAGGGCGGTGATCAAGTTACCAAAGCGGTCAACATCAATCACCGGAACAAGCAACCCATCCTCAGTCTCTACAACTTCAGGTAGAGGAAGAACAATAAGCTCGTCTCTTGAGAGCTCCTTGGCAAAGCTTCTTAGGTTTTCCCCTTTTATTAGCCTTGCTACAGCCGGCGCAAAAAGGTCCCTTGCATGAAAGGTTGAGCTATAGGGCGGTTCAAGAACCTTTTCCTTATCTATCTCAAAGCAGGCTTTTATAGGCTCGTTTTTGATGATGAAGCTGAATAAGCCGTTATCTGGACCGACAAAGGTGTACTCTTCAGTCTGAAGGATTATCGCTTTTCTTTCTGTGCCAACCCCTGGGTCAACAACGCAAAGAAAAATCGTCCTCTTTGGAAAGTATTTATATGCAAAGAAAAGGGCTAAAGCCCCTTTTAGGACATCCTGAGGCGGTATCTCATGGGTTATGTCCACAAAAACTGGATATTGGGACGGGTCTAAACCGCTGAGAATCTTTCCTTTTACAACGCCAACGTAATGGTCCTTGGTTCCAAAATCGGTAAGCAAGGCAACAACCATTTTTCTTCAACCCTTATTAAGCTTACTTTCTTTCCTTCGGATAGGGCAAGCCTTGCCTTTTTTGAACGAGAAACTAAGACTTCAAAAAGCTTTGCTTCTTCTACCTCTCCTTGGATTAGAGCAAGGAGAGGGGCTGGCTCGCTCAAAGTAAACAACGGGAACTTGCCGTTAGCTATGGCTTCTATTTTTTTATTCTCTTCCTCATTCCTCCCCAGGACAAGCCAGAAGTTTTCCTCAATGTAATGTCTCCCAAGGACAAGAAGTTTTACGGTGTCTGGAGTAAGCGGAAAGCCTCTTTTCAAGATTTCAAGGGTTCTTTGACCGATGACTGGGTCTGTCAAAAGGCATCCTCCGGCAGGGGTTGGAATTTCTTTTATTCCGTATTCTTTGGCAAGCCTTAGCTGTTCCGTCCTTTTTCTACCTTTTATGGCTAAAAGCTTACTCCTATCAACAAGCCCCCTTTTTTCTACTTCCGTCTCAGGAAGAAGCTTTGCGGAAAGGGGTCTGAGAAGGATCCCTTTTGTGGAAGATTTCTTCTCAATTAGCTCCAAAGCTTGCTTGTTTTGACTCATAGGTCTTTCTCCAAGAACCTCTCCTGTTGCGATAAAATCAGCGGAAACTTGAGGAAGCATTTCTTTTGCGAGCTTAAGCATAAGGATTTTACAATCTATGCAAGGGTTTGCAAGACAGCCGTAGCCGTGCTTTGGGTTTTTCAGGATTTCTAAGAATTCCTCAGTTATATCTCTTATTATTCCTTTCGAAAAGCCAAGTTCTTTTATTTTATTTTCAAAAGGGGCTGGATTTTCTTTTAAGTGCCAGCCAAAGAAAGGGGTTATAAATCTTACGGCAATGACCTCGATTCCTTGGTCGCGAAGCAAAAGCCCGGCAAGTAGGCTATCAAGTCCTTCAGAAAAAAGAAGTAGAGCCCTTGGCATCTCTGTTAGAGCTTTAGCAATCTTTTTGCGAAGAAGAGCTCTTCAGGCTCTCCAAGCATTCTTGCAAGCTCCCTTAATCGCTCTTCTTGACTTAACCTTTTGATCACCGTTTGAGTTTGACCTCCATCCTGCACCTTCTCTACTAAGAAATGATGATGGGCAAGCTTTGCTATCTGGGGAAGATGAGTTATGCAGATTACCTGATGTTTTTCTGAAAGAGCCCTTAGCTTTTCTCCTACCTTTTGGGCTATTACTCCACCAACCCCTGCGTCAACCTCATCAAATATCAGAGTGGAAGGCTGGGCAAAGGACATAAGAGATTTTAAGATCAAATAGATCCTTGAGAGTTCGCCTCCTGAGGCGATCCTTTCTAAGGGTTTGAAGGGAAGCCCTGGATTTGGCTGAAAGAGGATTTCAAGCTCATCAAGCCCAAAGCTGGTTAAGTTTTTAGAGAGCTTCCCCTTTGTCTTTAGGTCAAACACTAAGCGGGCACCCTTCATCCCGAGCTGGGATAGCTCAGCTTCAAGCTTCTCTTCTAGGATTCCTTTTTTCTCTCTTCTTTTTAAGCTTATTTCTTCCGCAAGGGAAAAGAGCTCATCAAGCAATCTGTCCCTTTCCTCTTTAAGCTTTATTAGCTCATCCTCTCCTGTCTCTAAGGTTGAAAGCTCTTTCTTTATTTCCTCTTTAAGCTTAATCAGTCCTTCGGTGTCCAACTGATATTTTCTTTTCAATCGTTCATACTTGGCAAGTCTTGCCTCAATCTCATCAAGGCTTTGAGCATCATCGGGAAGGTCAGCCAAAAACCTTGAAACCTCCCGCTCAAGGTCTTTTAGCTCGTAGTAAAGGGGTTCAAGAGTTGTCTTTCGCTCGGCAAAGCTTGACTCGTATCCCGCCAACTTATCAAGAAGTTTTAAAGCCTGCTTTAAAGGGGTATAAACGCTCTCTAAGGTGGATTGGAGAGCTAAGGCTAAATCTCTTAGAGCGGATAAGTTCCTTAGCTTGTTCCGTAGGGAAAGTAGGTTTTCTTCTTCCTCAGGGTTTGGGTTTAGCTCCTCTATCTCTTTAAGCTGGAACTCAAGATAGTCCTTTCTTAAAGCAGATTGTCTTAGCCTTTCTTCAAAGGAAGCGATCTCTCTGTTTAGGGCTTTATACTTCTCAAAAAGCCTTTGATAATCTTTAACGAGGGAGGATAAGCCAAGAAGCGTATCGTAGAGCGTGAGCTGGTTTTTTCTATCAAAGAGGGAGTAGAACTCGTGTTGACTTGTAAGCTCGATGAGCCCAGAGGTTAGGAAAGAAAGCTCAGCCAAAGAAACTGGAGAGCCGTTTACATAAATCCTTTGCCGGTTCGGGGTAATGATCCTTCGCACATGGATTTCTTCTTCAGGCTCAAGCCCTATCTCAGATAAGCGCTCTTTCAAAAGCTTTCCGCCATAGATGACAGCCTCAACCTCCGCTGAGTGGGCGTTTGGTGAAAGGTAGTTAGCCCCTCCTCTTTCGCCAAGGATGAGCATTATAGCCTTAAGAAGGACGGACTTTCCAGCCCCGGTCTCTCCCGTAAAAACGGTAAACCCTTCTTCAAAGATGAGATGAGCAGACTTAATGGTTATAAAATTTTCCACCTTTAACTCAAGGAGCATGTAATAAATTATAAAGCAACAATCTGCTTTTTAGAATAAGGATAGCTTGACATAAACCATTTACACTTTACATTTAGACCAACAAACATTTAAACCAACAAAGCTACTTCTGGAGGGAGCTATTAACGTCTATCTCACCTACCGGATTGAAGACAAGCTAACCCTTCTTAGAGCCCTTTACGAGTATTTAGATTCTGCCCTCCCAAAAGATGATCTTTTCTGCAAGCCTACCTGCTCAGCCTGTTGCACAACAAAGCTCTACGCAACATCGCTTGAGGCTTATTATCTTTTGCCTGCAGTCCCGCAGAAGCTTTTAGAAGAATTACGAGGCAAATCTTATCCAAGACCAAAGCTTACCCATAACGAACTTCTTAGGCTTTATCGCCTTGGCGGAACCCCTCCTGATGAGGAGATAATCGCACTTCTGCCCTGCCCCTTTTTAACGGAAGAAAATCTTTGTTCCGTCTACGATAGGCGACCGCTTATGTGTAGGATTATGGTCTCCACCGGAAACTGTCAAGAGAAAGGGTTTGCCGAACCACCGGAATTTCACTACACCGCTGGACTCCTACTCCTTCAGGTAGTCGAAAACATCGACCTTGGAGGGCTCTACGGGAGCTTGTTTGACCTCTTACTCTTCTGGAAAGATTTAGAAGAAGGAAGGATCGATGAGGTGCCACCTTACCTTCTTTCAAACATTGAAGAGGAAGAATTCCCAATATTGCCTGATGAGAAAGATTATCGGCGCTTTCTTGGTGGATTATACAGAAAAGAACTCTCCTCAGGTAAGACCTTCCGTGAGCTCTGGGTAGAGCTAAAAGAGGGTTTTAGCGAATACTCAGCCCTAAGCTTTCTTAAAGAGATCGCCGAATAGATTAAAGATGTATAAAGCAAGGGTTTTAGAAAACAGGGAGCTATCCTCTTCTATTTATAGCCTTGTGCTCTCTGCTGATGCCTCTCTCTTGGCTAATTTTTTGCCCGGACAATTTGTAAAGATAAAGGTTAGCTCAGGCTATGATCCCCTTTTGCCAAGACCCTTCACAGTTCATGCCATTCATGATTCTGTCTTTGAAATCCTCTATCAAGTTGTAGGAAGAGGTACAGAAGCCATGACAAGGCTTAAGCCGGGAGATGAGGTTGAGTTTTTCGGTCCATTGGGGAAGCCCTTTCCTCGGATTGATGGTCCCTATTTAGCCTGCGCTGGAGGGGTGGGCGTTGCTGGCTTTGGTTATCTTTGTCAGGGGCTAAAGCCTGAGTTTTCTCTACCCGCAAAGCTACTCTATGGAGCAAGAACTTTCACTCAGCTTGTCAAGCTTGATTTTTTTGCAACCCTTCTTCCCGTTGAAGTAGCAACGGATGATGGAAGCTTAGGGCTAAAAGGAACGGTTGCAGACCTTCTTTTAGCCGAGCTAAATAAGAAGTCTTATCAGGCAATCCTTGCCTGCGGACCAAAGCCGATGCTTAAGGCTATTGCAGAGCTTGGTAGAACCTACGGTGTGAAGACTTTCTTAGTGCTTGATACCCTACTTGCCTGCGGGACAGGATACTGTCTTGGCTGTGCTGTCCCAAGTCGACAGGGAGGATACTTTAAGCTTTGCGTTGACGGACCAACCTTTGATGCGGAGGAAATAGACCTTGAATTTTTACGCAAAGATAGGAGACCTTGAGCTAAGGAGTCCTCTTCTTCTTGCCTCAGGGACTTGGGGGCTTGGTGAAAAGGAAATCTTTGGGCTTGAATACATATCGGCTCTTATCACGAAAGGTATATCAAAGGAGCCCATGCCGGGTAACCCTCCTCCAAGGCTCGCCGAAGCACCCTGCGGTCTTATAAACTCAATCGGTCTTGAGAACCCAGGGGTCGAAACTTTCCTTAAGGAGTATCTTCCGAGGATTAAAAATCTTGGTCCCAAGGTTATCGTTAATCTTCACGGTGAGTCCATAGAGGATTTTTGCTACCTGGCAGAACGCTTTGAAAACGCAGATGTTTCGGGGATTGAGCTAAACATCTCCTGTCCCAATGTGCGAAAAGGGGGGATACACTTTTCGGAGTCTCCCAAGGATGTTTTTGAGCTTGTGAGGGAAGTCCGAAAAAGGTTTAGCAAGCTTCTGATAGTGAAGCTTAGTCCAAGGTGTAATGTTTTTGACATAGCTTTTGCCTGTGAAGAGGCAGGGGCTAACGCCTTAACCGTTGCCAACACTTACCCAGCTTTAGCGGTCGTAAGCTTAAAACCCTTTGAAGTTTTGCTTGGTGGGCTCTCTGGACCAGCGATCAAGCCGTTAACCCTGCGCTTAGTGTATGAGCTTTCTAAAAAGATTAAGCTTCCCATAATCGCAAGCGGTGGTGTAATGACCGGAAGAGATGTGATAGAATACTTAGCCTGCGGGGCTACTGCCGTGCAGGTCGGGACAGCCCTTCTTATTGACCCTTTGGCCATAGAGAAAATTTATAAGGAATTTGAAGAGCTTTATCAGGAGTTAGGATGGGGAAGCTAATTCGGGCTTTACCCAAGGGTTTCAATTTTAGGAGCTTTGCTGTTGAGTGCCGGGATGTGGTTGAGACGGCACGAGTGCTTCAAGACTTAAGCCCTGTTGCCACAGCAGCCCTTGGGAGAGCTTTAGCTGGGGTTGCCCTTCTTTCGGCAGACTTAAAATTTGGAAAAGTCTTACTACAGATAAAAGGCGATGGTCCAATCGGAGAAATCCTTGCCGAAGGAGACCACGAAGGGCACTTGCGGGGAACTGTGCACAATCCCCATGTTTTCTTAGAGCCTGAAAATAAAAAGCTTCCTGTTGGGAAAGCGGTAGGAAAAAACGGTTTTATCTCTGTGGTTAAAGACCTTGGGTTGAAGGAAATCTATCAAAGCTCAGCTGAGCTTATCTCAGGAGAGATTGCTGAAGACCTTGCCTATTATTTAACCGTATCTGAACAAATACCTTCGGTCGTGGCGTTGGGAGTTCTTGTAGACCGGGATGGTAGCGTTCTTCAGGCAGGTGGCTATATGATCCAAAAGCTCCCACAAGCAAAAGAGGAAGAGATAGTTTTTGTAGAAGAAAGACTAAAGGCAACGCCAGCGACAACAGAACTTCTCTCAAAAGGGCTGTCTCCTGAGGGAATCCTTTCCTTTATCTTCGGTGAGGTCGAGGTTCTTGAAGAGAGAGAAGTAGTCTTCCGCTGCACCTGTAGCCTTGAGAGGGTAAAGAATGCCCTAATTGCTCTTGGAAAAAAAGAAATTGAAGAGATGGTTGCTAAGAGTGAGCCGGTTGAAGTAACCTGCCATTTTTGCCGAGCAACCTATAAATTAAGCATCGATGACCTAAAAGAACTCTTAAGCACGATTTCGGAGGAATAAACCAATGTTTAAGCTTCTCCCTTGGATAATTCTTTTGCTTTTAGTTGTGTTTTTTGTAGTATTTAATGTTGAGCCCAAGGTGACGGTTCATTTACTGCCAGGTGTTGTTTTAGAAAACATACCTTTAGCTTTGGTAATCATTATAAGCTTTGTCCTTGGTGTGCTTTTTGGGTTAAGCTTTTCTCTTGTTCAAATGCTTAAGCGCTCTCTAAGGAAGAGCCCGCAGGATGAGCCTAAACAGGATAAGTCAAATATTTCAACTCCTTAGGGAAGGTGTGGACAAGGGGGTTTTCCCCTCGGCAGTCTGCGGGGTATCCCAAGGTGGTAAAAGGTATATCGTTGCCTGCGGATACCTCTCTTTGACCCCCTTTGTTGAACCCGTTGAAGACTATCATGTTTACGACCTTGCCTCGCTTACAAAACCCCTTGCCGGGGCTCTAACACTTATTGATAAGCTCTCTGAAGGAAAACCTGTAGAGCTTTTTTCCTCAGTCAAACCTTACCTGCCCTTAGATGTCCCCTTTTTTCGCCTTCTAAACCACACCGCAGGGTTTAAACCTTGGCTGCCATTGTTTAAGCACAAACCATTGACCCTTAAAAAGGCAGTTGAGCTAATCTTAAAGGAAGAATTAGCTTACGAACCTGGAGCGTCATCAGCCTATTCAGACCTTGGATACTTTTTGCTAACTTATCTATTGGAAAGGATGTTTGGTAAAGACTTTGAAAATCTCTTTGAGGAGGCAAGGGCTAAGGTTTCGCTTTCAAGAAGGGCAAGGCTAATGTTTAAGCCCTTGGAAAAGGGGGTTGATGTTGAAGACATTGCCCCAACCTCTTACTCTGAGGAGGAAAGAGTTTTGCTTCGCGGTTTGGTTGAAGATGAGAACACCCGAGCTTTGGGCGGAGTTTCAGCGGTTGCCGGACTCTTCGGAAATATCTACGGCGTTCTTGACCTTTTAGAGGCGCTCCTTCTTTCCTATAAGGGATACGGTCCTTTCTCGCAAGATGTTGTTAAAACCTTTGTTGAGTTTGAGGACAAAGCAAGCGACTTTGCCCTTGGTTTTATGAAGGTTTCAAAGAACGGCAAGTCTGCCTTTGGAGATAGGTTTAGTAGAAAGGCTTTTGGGCATCTTGGGTTTACCGGGACTTCCTTTGTTGTTGACCCAGAAAAAGAGCTAGTCGTAGCTTTGCTCACAAATAGGGTTCATCCTGATCGGAATAACCTTGCCATAAGGGAGTTCCGTCCAGTTTTTCACAATTTGATTGCCGAGCTATTTTGCGCTAAATAGACCATAAAAAAGCTCAGCAATTGCCCCTTTGGTTTTACTTTTTTTAGTCTGTTGTTATCTCTGTTTGACCTTGTGTATGAATTAATATAAAATCCCTAATAAAACTACTAAGCGAGAGTAAAGAGTAAAAACACTTAAGGAGGACATGCCATGAGGAGAGCCTTAAGCCTTCTCTTTATCATCCTTAGCCTTTTAGTCTTTAAGAACTTAGCCTTTGCCCAGCCGGAAGTTGAGGCGTGTTTTAACTTTCTTGACGCTCGAGACTACAAGAGAGCCATAGAAGCTGGAAAGAGGGCAGTTAGAAAGTATCCAAATAACTTAGACGCGCATTTCTGCTTGGGAATAAGCTACTATCAAATCGGAGAGTTTAAGCTTGCCTTAGAGCATATGAAAGGGGCAGAAAGCTTAACTTCAAACAAAAAAGACTTGATGTATATCTACAATCGGATTGGATTGATTTACTATAGAATGGGCAACTTGGACGACGCACTTCTTTACTGGAGCAGAAGCCTAAGCTTGGCAAGAGATCTGGGAAGCAAAAGCATGCAAGCAGCAAACTTGAACAACATCGCTGAGATATACCGCAAAAAAGGCGAATTGGATAAAGCCTTAAGCTATTATGAAGAGTCTTTAAGGTTGAAAACAGACGAAAAGGAAAAGGCTACCACTTACAACAATATTGCTATTATCTACGGCAAAAAAGGCGACTATAAAAAAGCTGTGGAATACTTCAAAAAGGCGATAGAAATAGGCGAAAGGTATGGAGACTATCACGGAGCTTCTCAGACTAAACTTAACCTTGGGGAGGCATACAGAAGAATGAAAGATTATGAAAAGGCGGAGAAGTATCTTTTGGAAGGTCTTAAGGGTGTAAAAAAGGTTGGTGATAAATACTGGGAGGCTACCGGATATACATATCTTGGTTGGCTATACAGAGACAAGGGAGACAAAAAGTTGGCTAAAGATTACCTTACTCGTGCTTATAATCTGTTTAAATCCATCGGGGCAGAAAGGGATGCTTTGGATGCCCTCGTTAGTCTACAAGAGCTTGAAAAACCAAGGGTAGCTATATACGGTGGGGTGGAGATTGGGTCAAAGGGGGTTAAGGCTCAGGCTTACAGGATTGGTTTTAAGGGGGATGAGTTTTATGACCTGCAGGAAATCTTCAGGGAAAGCATAAACACCACCATAATAGCTGGGGTCAAAGAGACGGGAGCCTTTTCTAAGGATGGTATAGAGGAGACTGCGCA
>JBMSAU010000075.1:0-2654 GCA_049414625.1 Thermodesulfobacteriaceae bacterium | reverse complement strand
CTCCGCACCCCCAAGCTTAAGATCCACCACATACAAAACCTCATCCGATATAAACATCAGGTCCGCGTTGCAATATATACCTGCAATCTGACTACTCTCTCCCAGTTCATATTTTATTAACCTTACATCCTTAAATCCTCTCCCGTAAAGGGAACCCTCGTAATAGCCAAGCAAGAACAAAAACAACAAGGTATTTTTATCGGTTTGTCCCAATCCCAAATTTTTAAGCTCCTGCGGAGGGCTTCCCAATTCAAAGGGTACCAGTCCTTTAAGCTGTTCCCACGCAAAGGCAAGCTCTTCTAACCCATTTTTGAAAAACTCGGACTTTATCTCTTCAAATCCACCTTCTTTAAAGCTTTCGTAATCCTCCACCCTGCCCTTCAAAAAGCCTAACTTAAAGGCAAACTCAAAAACTTTCCCTAAAACCTCAACCACCGGGGTCGCCATAATATGTTTATATAACGCAGGTTTTAACTAATTTCTGACAATCTCTCCAGCAACTCACTCTTTAGGAATTTATCGTAAGCGTTCAGGTCAAAGTTGCCACACCCTCTTTCGTAGTTTTAAAAATATACCGCAGAGGCTAAGGGAAAGGGTTAAATTTAAAATTGTTTGATAAAAGTATGCGGACGCTCGAGGAAATAAAGAGGATAATTGCAGAACATAAAGAGGAAATAAGGCAAAAGTATGGCATAGTGATCCTTGGAGTTTTTGGCTCTTACGCAAGAGGAGAACAAAAGGAAACAAGCGATGTGGATATTATCGTAGAACTTGAAAGACCAGTGGGCTTAGATTTTTATGAATTCTGGGACTACATTGAAAATCTTTTGGGGACTAAAGCGGATGTTTTAACATTAACTGCCCTTAAGCAAAAAACTAAACTTTGGGAAAAGATAAAAGGGGACATAGTCTATGTCTGAAAGAGATTGGAAACTCTTTGTCTTGGACATTTTAGAAAGCATTAACAAGATTGAAAGATATATTGAGGGAATGGACTATGAACTTTTTGATAAAAAAGACCAAACAAAAGATGCGGTGGTAAGAAACCTTGAGATAATAGGTGAAGCATCAAACCAAATTCCAAAAGAAATACGACAAAAGTATAGTCATATACCTTGGAGTAGGATAATCTCAATGCGGAACAGAATGATACACGGCTACTTTACAGTTGATTATCGTATTGTTTGGAAAATTATAAAAGAAGATCTGCCGGAACTTAAGGAAAAGTTGGAGGAAATTCTGAAGGATGAAGATCAATAGATAAAATATAGCAAAGTCTACTTTATCGCTCCCAAGCCTGTCCTCAAGGAGTTGCAAAAGTTCAAGGTCTATAGCCCTTGGCATAGTTTTAAAAATATATCTCATCATTCAAATAGGGCTACTATTTTTTAAACCTTTGCTTATGATTATCCCTGTGGAGTTCAGGGATTACATTGCAATACTTGGCGGGCTTGTTGGGATATTGGCTACCTTTACAGGGATTATGTGGATGTTTGTTCAGCAGATAAACAAGAGGATTGACACGGTGGAAAAGAGAATTGATGACTTGAGGGATGATGTGGATAGAAGGTTTGATGAGTTAAGAGAGGAGATTAAGGGTTTGAGGGAAGAGATCAAAGAAATCAGGCTTCTTCTTTACAAGGTTTTAGAGGTTCCTCACAAGCAGGGGGAGTAAGGGGTTAGTTTGATTCTATTATTTTTATCTCTTTGCAAATTGTATTTGTTCAGTTTAAAGGTTCTTCCCTTCCTTCTCAAGGATTTCATCAATTTTAATAGCTATTCTTTCAATCCTTTGTGAGATGGAAAGTATTAGACTTGGATCGGTCTGTGATAATCCTTTAAGAACTTCAATTTCCTTGTTAAGCTCGTTAATTTCGCACCATATGTAAAATATATCTTCCGCAAAATTTTTATCAAAAGCTGATAAGTTATTCAGTATTGAACTTATCAGTGCCATATGAACAGGGTTAATGTTTAGCTTGATTTCTTTATATTTTTCAAAACTATTTAGCATTTCTTTTAGCAGTGGATTTTGTTCTACACGTTCTTTTATATATTTCATATATTCCTCCATAAATTCCTCTTTAGTGGGATTTTTTTCATTAATTCTTCTATTATCTTAATTCGTTCTTGATTTGGATTTTCGAATTCTAATTTTTCGGATGTTTGATCAAGCTTTTCGCCGAGTTCATAGAAATCATGAAAGGAAAAGTTTTTATGTAAAAGTACGCTCATTTCTATGCTATTCACTAAATAATCAGGAAAATCCTTTCTACGTCTTTCAATTAGTTTGAATAAACGACGAAAATCAAGAAATTTTAGAGATTCAAAATAAACCATATAAAGTTCTACGAAGTTTTTGATCAATGAAATAAGAATACATCTCAATTCCAATAAAATAGCCGGTTTAAATGCCCTAACTTTTCTCTTAGATTTGTAATCGTCCAAGTATACACCAAACAAAATGCTCAAAAAAGCAATAGATAAACTTGTTAAAATGATATCACGCAGTAAATAACCTAAAATCCATAATATTATAAATACTGGTATTAATATAGGCATGTTATCAGCTAAATTTTTTAGCTTTATTTTTAAGTTTTTCATTTTTCCAATTCTATAGTCCATATCTCCTCCTCCGTTAAGCCATAAAGCTT
>JBMSAU010000074.1:0-2393 GCA_049414625.1 Thermodesulfobacteriaceae bacterium | reverse complement strand
GCAAGCGATATTAACAGAAGATTAGACAAGCTCTTTTTAGTTGTAATCATAAACCTTATTGCCATAATAGGCTTTTTGTTTAAAATTGTTTTAGACGGCTTGATGAAATAGGTATGATGGTTCAAACAGTATTCAAGTTGCTCATCAACGGTAAAGGGCTAATCTTCTATTTTGCCCCGAGGCGTAAACTGAGGAAGTTCCATTTCCTAACCAAAGCGGAGATGCCTTGGCTTGCGCTCGGCATAAGAGAATGGGCACCTTTGATTTTTTATTTTTTTCAAAATTTAAGTTTTGCCAAAAAATGCCGAAAAATAATAAAAAAGAAAGAAAGGATGATGTTGCTTGGGAATATTTCCGATTTTTGCCTAAAAATAACCTTTGAAAAGGCTTGACAAAAGTTTATCTAATGTTTATAGTTTGTTTATGTATATGAGCGTGAGTGAGTTTGGCTGTCTTGTTAAGGTTTTTTTTGAAAAAAACTAAAAAAGGAGGTGTGGCATGAAGTTAGCGAGGTGGAAGGTTGTAGGTTTAGCAGGGGCTTTAGCCCTGGGTTATGCGTCGGATGCTTTTTCTGCCCAGATCAAGGTTGATGACAAGACCTGGGCAAACTTTGGGCTTAACATGAAGGTCTTTTATTACAACAGGGACAAGAGGAGCAAAGATGGCTGGAAGCAGAATGTGTTTGATGTTGATCAGACCAAGATTTACTTTTCCGGGCAGGTAACCCCTCTCTTCCAATTCTATTCTGAGCTTGATACTAGAAGTACTGCTGCGGCCACTAATCCTAGATTTGCTGAGCTCGCTGAAGCAGGCGTCAACCTTGCCTTTGCTAAGGAGTTTCAGGTTGCGGTCGGAAGGCTCAGAAAGCCTTTTGCCAGGGCTCACTTAGTTTCTGGTTATGCCCAACTTACCCCTCAGCGCTTTTGGCTTGACCCGCAGGATGAATTGAAAGCAATTACGGCAGCCTTAAGTAGAACCGACCAAGGTCTCATGATCAAAGGAGACTTGGCTGACGGATGTTTTAGGTATAGGGTGGGCGTGTATAATGAGGATAGGAGAACTACAAATAAATTCTGGAATAATGGATGGGGAAATGTTACCCGAACACCTGGAACCAAAGCTAATGATCTTAAGAACTTTGAGTGGAACGCAAGGATTGAGTTTACTCCAACCATGCTTGGTTTTAAGCCCGAGTCTGCAGCAACTATAACCTCAAAGATCAACGACACCTACCTTGGTCGTAGGGATGTCTTGACCATCGGTCTTGGCTACCACACCGAGAAACATACTCCAAAATCTAGAATAGGAACCACAGATGTAGGCGACCTAAAGAGGAGGGGCTGGACAGTTGATGCCATGTTTGAGAAGAAGTATGGCAACCTTGTTCCAAACCTCCAGATTGGCTACATAAGCTTTGATAATACGCATTTTTACTATGACATTGATAAAAGGAAGTATAAAAAAGGTGATGCTGACATCTGGTATGTGACTGGTCAGCTCCTCTTTGACCAGGTTGCCTGGCTTGGGAAGCCCGCCATCGCCTTTAGGTATGAGAAGATCGAAGGGGATGGACAGTATAGATATAGAGGAGATACAAAGAAAGACTTAACAGCCGAGACCTTTGGGCTTGCCTTCAACTACTACATCAAGGGTCAGGATGCAAGGATCTCCGTTGGCTTTGACAGAACAAAGTATAAGGACGCTTTGAAATATTTCTTGAAGTATGGAGATCCTGCTACAAAGAGAGAAGACTCCATCACCGACTGGTATATCTACTTCCAGTCCCGGTTCTAAGCTGAGCTAAGAACCTTCCTCCCCTGGGGGTTTCCCCAGGGGTTTCTTTTTAGGGACCGGAAACCCCTGGTCCCTTTTTTTGTTTTTGACTATTTGACAAAGGCGTGTGGTTCGATTAATATCGATATTATCAAAAAATTTTTGAAAAGTGGCAAAGAGGGGTTGATGTATGAGAATCCTGCAATACAGAGTTTTGCTTAGGGAAGAGCCAGAGGGTGGGTATACGGTAATCGTTCCTTCTCTTCCTGGATGTGTAACCTACGGCGAAACTTTGGATGAGGCTAAAAAGATGGCAAAAGAAGCAATTGAGTTGTATATCCAAACCCTTAAAGAACTTGGATACGAAAAAATTAATAGTTGTGCCTTATCATAAAAAAAGACTTGCCCAAAGGGACACTTCTTGAAATTTTAAAGCAAGCTGGAATAAGTAGAGAGGAAGCCCTTGCTCTTCTTGAAAAGAGAAAAAAAGAAGGGTCTTCCTAAGACGTAAGCCGAGGAGCCTCCACTCAGCATATGTCGTCCTTTATAAAAAAACTATTTAAAGAAATTCAAAAGGGTGATGAGTCCTGCAAGGAAGGTAAACCCTATTCCGATCAACC
>JBMSAU010000073.1:0-22820 GCA_049414625.1 Thermodesulfobacteriaceae bacterium | reverse complement strand
GGGTGCCTTCTTTAGTGATAACAACATGGTAAGAAGCTGTGCGTTTACCCCTGCTAAACTCTGAAGCCCGAGCAATAAGCACATCGCCTTCATAGGCTGGCTTAACATAGGTTATATTGGCCTATACTGCCAAGGCTAAGGTTCCGTAAGAGTTTGAAGCTAGAGCAAAGGCATGGTCTACTAAGGTAAAGAGCACCCCTCCTTGACAAACTTTGGCTGGGTCTAGATTCTAAGGCTTAACCTTCATCCTAACCTCGGCAGACCCAAACCTCATGTCAGTGATCTCAGCTCCTAAAAAAAAGCTTGTCGTTCGAGTAGATGTATTCTTTAATCCTTTGCCAGATGGGTAAATCTTTTTACAAAGATGTCATACTTAGTGCCTCCCCCAATCAGGATAGTATAAGTTATCATAGGGCAAGTAAGTTTGATAGACGCGGGAATCAAGGTGCAAAATGTAAATCTCCCCTTTTTTACCCTTTGCTCGGAAGATCAAGTAATCACCTGTCGGAGAAAATGCTGGGTCAGTAATAGAAAAAGGAAGGACTAATTGCGTTTTTTTGTTGTTTGAAAGGTCATAGAGAACAAGAGTTTTCTGAGATAGAAGGTAGATTAAGAGGTTACCTTTTGGGGAAAAGCGGGGTGAAGTTGCATGCCCACCCTCAAAAGAAACCCTGCGTGCTTCCCCTGAAGTTAAGTTTAGCATATACACTTGGGGCTTATCTCTTAAGCTAGCTACGAAGGCAACTAACCTACCGTCAGGGCTTACACTTCCTGCCTGCCTAACCCCTAAACCGGTATGAAGCTTGGTAATTTCATCTCTCTTTAAGTCAAAAAGGAATAGCCCTACTTCGCCCCTTTCCTCAAGGGTAAGAATCATACGCTCCTCATCGGGGAACCATACGGGTGGTCCAGCAATACCCTTTATTTTGTATTCTCTTCGCTCAAGACCTTGGATGTTGGCTACCTCCAATCGATAGGTCCCCTTTTCATAGACGATGTAGGCTATCTTTTTGCCAGAGGGAGAAAATTTAGGGAAAAGGATTAATTCTGCTGTTCTAAGCCTACGGAAATCCTGTTTTAAAAAATCGGTGATGATAAGCTCGTCTGCTCTTTCAGTTCTTCGGACGAAGGCGATTTTGCTAAGGCTTATCCCTTGGTATTTAGTTAGGAGCTCAACAACCTTGTCTGCGATGCCCGAGGCAAGAAGGACAGGGTTTGTGGCTTCAGCTCGAAGGTTAAAACTTTTTCCAGAAATGGGGTCTGTAAGCTCTCCTTGAAAAAAGTAGCGTCCTCCGCTTAAGCTTACCGATCCTTTAAGCGTTGGGTCCTTGGTTGATGGTGCTTTTTCCTCAAGGGCAAGGATTATAAGATGAAGGTTTAGGGCTCGCTTAACGAGATTTGATACCTCAGCTCCCTTATCCCCTGAGAAGGGGATAATTTTTACAACCGTTTTGGTATAACCCTCTGGGCTTACCGTGATAATGGGAGGTTCTTGAGCTTTGAGAAATATGGAATAAAAAAGGAAAGAAAAAAAGAAGATAATAAAAATTTTAAGCAATTTCATCCCTTTCCATCTTAACTAGATCTTCAAAGCGAATGTCTATCCCAAGGATGGCTATGATTTCATCGTTTTCGTTCCTTATGGGAATAGAACCTGTAATACAGAGCTTTCCCGTGATTTTACTCGTGTAAAAGGGAGAAATGTAAAATTCTCCGGTCTTCATCGGATATACAAACCAGTCTCTATCTTCAAAAGTCTCTTTACTTAAAAGCTCGTTAAACTTTTTCCGATGTTCAAGGTCCATGGTCATACCAACCATAGGTCTACCTTCTGTATCTACAAGGTAGATAAACTGAACGTAAGGATGTTCTTCCAAGAATTTCCGCATGATAGGTTTTATCCTTTCTGGGTCAAGGGTCAAGAGTTCAGCTTTGGTTGCCTCTTCTTCGAGGTACTTCTGAATGAGTTTTACCGCAAACTTTCTTAACCGGTCAAATTCGGACTCGAAGAGTTCAGGAAGGTATTTTCTTACAAGGGCTTCCATCTCCTCGTTTGACATGGAGGTGACCCTTCCCTGATCATACTGCTCTTGAATCTTCTTGTAGATCTTAAGCACTGCTGGATGCCTTTTGTCGACCCTCTTCTCAGGAGGCAAACGAAAGTGGGTGTTTATCCAGTAGGCAATTCCAGCGGTTCCGCTCTTATCGGTAATGATAATCTGAATGGGCTTATTAAGAAGAAGGTTTGTATTGAAGGGGTTGTATATTTCTTCGTTCTTGATGATGCCGTCGATGTGAACACCGGCTCTTGTTGCGTTAAACTCCTCTCCAACGAAGGGTTGACGAGGACTTATCTTTTCGTTCAGTTCCTTGCGATAGTATTCAGCAATCTCGGTGATCACTGTTAAATCCATGCCATCAGTTGTTCCCTTTAAGGCGCAGTATTCAAACACCATGGCTTCGAGGGGAGTATTGCCCGTTCTTTCACCGATGCCTAATAGCGAGGTATTAACATAGACACAGCCGTAGAGCCAAGCTGTGGTTGCGTTGATTACAGCTTTGTAAAAATCATTATGTCCATGCCATTCAAGAAGCTCTCCAGGGACGCCCGCTTCGTCGATCAGCGCCCGCACAAGTTTAGGGACGCTAACAGGTAAAGCTGCCTCAGGATAAGGCACCGCAACTCCCAAAGTATCACAAAGCCTAATCATGATGTCTATTCCGCTCTCTTCTCTTAGCTTCATTAGCTCAATGGCAAAAGGAATGACAAAGCCATAAATATCAGCCCGAGTTACATCTTCAAAATGGCATCTCGGTCTAATACCCAAGGATAAAGCTTCCTTGACTATCGCTAAATAATCCTCAAGGGCTTGTTTCCTTGTCTTACCAAGCTTCAAAAAGATATGATAGTCCGAGCAAGAGGTAAGGATCCCTGTTTCCTTAAGCCCCATCTCTTTTACAAGCTTTAAATCCTCTTTCCTTGCTCGAATCCAACCAGTAATCTCAGGATAAGGGTAGGAAAGGGCTAAGCATCTTTCAAGAGCTTCTCTATCCTTGGCGGTGTATAAAAAAAATTCTGTCTTTCTTATAATTCCCTTTGGCCCACTAAGTCTGTGCAGAAACTTATAGATCGTTTCTATCTGTTGAGGGGTGTAGGGAGTTCTTGCCTGCTGACCATCACGGAAGGTGGTGTCGGTAATGTAGATGCTCTTTGGTAAGCTTGGTGGAATGTACTTAAAATCAAAGTAAACCTTAGGCGGTTCGTCGTAAGGGAAAAACTCTTTAAAAAGGTTAGGTTTATCAACATCCTGAAGAGTATATTTTTCTCTTCTAGCTGGCAACTTAAGCATACTTTCTCCCTTTTGCACCTCGATAACAGTTTAAAATTGTAATTTTTAAAGGTGATTTAGTCAAGGAAGGGCTTATACGGTAAACTTAAAGGTTCCCTTGCCGAGGATATCGTGAAGATGTAGCACACCAACCAACTTTTCGTCTTCGTTGATAACAGGAAGCAGGGTAATGAGATGCCTTTCCATTAGTTCCAAAGCTTCGCCTGCCAAACGGTTTTCTTCTATTAATTTGGGCTTTTTAGTCATCACCTCGTCGATCGCAACCTCAGGCAGGTGCTTGGTTTTGGTTATAAGTCTTCGAAGGTCGCCATCTGTGAATATACCGAGGACATGGTCGCCCCTGTCTACAACTATGACCCCACCTAAACGTTTTTTATCGAGGATGTAGACTGCTTCGTGCAAAGGTGTTCCGGTTAGCACTTTTGGAATAGCCTCGCCGGTGAGCATGATTTCTTTTACTTTAACCTTGAGCCTTTCGCCAAGAGCTCCTGCGGGATGGTTTCTTCTAAAATCCTCTGAACTTAGTCCTCGAAGCTCAAAAAGACACACTGCTAAGGCATCACCAAGGGCTAAGGTAGCGGTAGTGCTTGTTGTTGGAGCAAGGTTAAAGGGACAGGCTTCTCGAGGGACCTTAGTGTTTAGAGTAACATCAGCAAGCTTTGCCAAAGGACTTTCTGGATTCCCAGTCATGGCGATGACTTTTATACCCCTTCGCTTAACTATTTCCACAAGCTCGCAAACCTCAAGGGTTTCCCCTGAATAGGAGATGGCAATAAGAAGGTCTTCCTTGGTTAAAGTGCCAAGGTCTCCGTGTAAAGCTTCAACAGGATGAAGGAAAAAAGAAGGCGTGCCTAGGGAAGAGAGAGTTGCCGAGATTTTACGCCCGATGATCCCGCTTTTGCCAACACCTGTTACCGCAACCCTACCCCTCAAAGAAAGGATCAAATCTAAAGCTTGTAAAAAGTTTTCATCAAGGTTTTTCTCAACCTCTTCAATACCAGCCCTTTCTAAAGCTAAAATTTCCCTTGCTCGGTTAAGCACTCTTACTGAAATATTGTTTGTTGAGCTGATCACAACTAATGAACGTATTCCTTGTTGATCTTAATATCTGAGGTTTCGTGTATTGACCTTTTTATTAACTCCTCTGTTTCTTCCTTTCCTAAGTAAGTAATCTCAAATAGTTCAAGGATTTTCCCAACGAGGTCATTCAGCAAATTTTCTCTTAATGCCAAGAGGTCAAGTTTTCTTTGGATCTCTTCTATCTTATCCTCCGGAATATCTCGAATGTTTAGGTGTTTAAAGAACTGGAAGGCTTCCTTTCTGCGTCGAGTTCTTTCACTAAGTTCTTTAAGCAAACCTTTAGGGTCGTTAAAAAACATCTCTCGCAAATTTTCATGAGTTAGAAATTCTAAATCTTCATCCTGAAGTTGCCAGTAGGTATCTATCCAATCTTCAAAGGTGAGAAGCCTATCCATCATGCTTAAGTTTTAATGTGTTTTACCTTCTGAGTTGAAAAAACTTTTTATTCATGATAGGCAAATTTTATTGGATGTCAAGTATTCTAGGGGCTCTCCAAAAGGAGCCCTATCATTTGAGACAGACCCCAAGGAACCACCTCATCTCATGGCTGTGGTAGCGCCTCTTTTTGCGTTAAAAGATCCCCTTTCTTTCCTTAGGATAAGATAAGGGGCTAAGATGTATGCCTTTTGTTTAAAGTTTGTAATTCTAAAAAGTATGATTTAAAATAAAATCCTGCGGAGGATAGGGGATGGATAGTTCTTTAAAATTTTTGGGAACAACGGTCATTGCTGTTAGACGAGACGGCAAGGTTGCCATCGGTGGGGATGGACAGGTTACCTTTGGGAACACCATTATTAAGCACCGGGCAAGAAAGGTCAGAAAGCTTTACAAAGGTCAAGTCCTTGTTGGTTTTGCCGGAGCAACAGCGGATGCTCTTACCCTTTTTGAAAGGCTTGAAAAAAAGCTTGAAGCCTATAGCGGTCAACTCCTTAGGGCTGCTGTGGAACTTTCCAAAGACTGGAGAACGGATAAAATCCTAAGGCGCCTTGAAGCCTTCCTCATAGCCTGCGACAAAGACCATATGCTCCTTATCTCTGGAGCTGGAGACGTTGTTGAACCAGACGAAGAGGTAATCGCCATCGGCTCTGGTGCCCCCATGGCTCTTTCTGCAGCTAAGGCTTTGCTTCGCTTCACAGACCTTTCTGCAAGAGAAATCGTAGAAACATCCTTAAGGATCGCTGCAGAGGTCTGCATTTACACTAATAACGAGATTGTGATAGAGGAGCTATGAAGAAGGAAAAAGAACTTACTCCAAGAGAGATCGTAGCTGAGCTTGATAGATACATAGTCGGGCAAGCTCAAGCTAAACGGGCTGTAGCCATCGCCATGCGAAACCGTTGGCGGAGGATGCAGATCGAGGGTCCCATCAAGGAAGAAATTTATCCTAAAAACATCCTGATGATCGGTCCCACAGGAGTTGGAAAGACGGAAATCGCAAGAAGGCTTGCTAAGCTAACCAATTCCCCTTTTATCAAGGTTGAAGCTACCAAGTTTACCGAGGTTGGCTATGTTGGAAGAGATGTAGAATCGATCATTAGGGACCTTGTGCATGTTGCCGTGCAGATGGTTAGAGCTGAAGAAGAAAAAAAGGTATTAGCAAAAGCTCGCGAAAACGCAGAAGAAAGGCTTGTAGACTTGCTTTTGCCCAAGACTTCATCGAGAGTAGAATACGACCCTCTAACCAGGGAAAAGATGCTCAAAATGTTAAGAAGCGGTGCCCTAAACGACAGGGTCGTTGAGCTTGAGGTTGAGCTTAAGCCTCCTCACCCTACTATCGAAATCTTAGCGGCAAGCGGTCTTGAAGAGCTTGAGATGCAATTAAGAGAGATGTTCTCAGCCTTTTTGCCTTTGAGAGGAAAAAAACGCAAGGTCAAGGTGGCAGAAGCTTTGGAAATTCTTACTAAAGAGGAAGCAAGCAAGCTCATCGATATGGAGCGCGTGATTCGAGAAGCTATTCACCTTACCGAGACAAGCGGAATAGTTTTCATCGATGAGATAGACAAGATCGCAAGCAGGGGTGAAAGTTACGGTCCTGATGTGTCTCGGGAGGGCGTGCAAAGGGACCTCCTTCCAATCGTGGAAGGAACTACCGTTAACACTCGTTATGGCATGGTCCGCACAGATTACATCCTCTTTATCGCAAGCGGAGCCTTTCATATCTCTAAGCCTTCAGACCTTATTCCCGAGCTTCAAGGAAGATTTCCCATTAGGGTTGAGCTCTCCCCCTTGAGCAAACAGGACTTCGTCCGAATACTCACCGAACCAGAAAACGCCATGATCAAACAGTATCAAGCCCTTCTTAAAGTTGAGGGAGTTGAGCTAGAGTTTACAAAGGAAGCAATTGAAGAGATCGCTCAAATAGCTTACGACCTAAATCAGAAACTTGAAAACATCGGGGCAAGAAGGCTATACACTGTTCTTGAGAAAGTTCTTGAAGAGGTTTCCTTTAATGCACCTGACATCGCTCCAACGAAGGTTGTCATAACCCGAGATTATGTAAGAGAAAAACTCGGAGAGATCATCTCGCAGGAAGAGCTGGCAAAGTTTATCCTCTAATGAAGTCATCCCGTTCCATCTTGATCGCTACAGGTCTTGTTGGAAATGTTATAGAATGGTATGACTTTGTTGTCTACGGGTACTTTGCTCAGGTCTTTGCGAAGCTTTTTTTCCCAAGCCATGACCCGGTTGTATCTCTAATCCTCAGCTTTTTAACCTTTGCGGTTGGCTTTTTAGCAAGACCCTTTGGGGCTTTGCTTATAGGCTATGTGGCAGACAAAAAAGGAAGAAAACCCGCCCTTGTTCTATCCATCTATCTTATGGCTATACCTTCCCTTCTCATCATGGTTCTCCCAACCTATCACTCTATCGGGGTTTTATCTTCCATCATCCTTGGAATTCTTCGAATCTTACAAGGACTTTCTATAGGGGGTGAGTACACAACCTCCGTTACCTTTTTGCTTGAGCATAGCCATCCAAAGAGAAGAGCTTTTTATGCAAGCATAAACCTTTTCGGAGCCATTCTTGGCATCCTTTTTGGCTCCCTCACTGCAACGGTCTTTCATCATGTTTTCTCTGAAGAGGAACTTTTAAGCTACGCCTGGAGGTTAATCTACCTCCCTACCTTGGTCTTAGCCTACCTTGGTATTTTAGTGAGAAAACGAACCTACGAGACACCTTCCTTTGTCAAGGAAGCCCTCTCACCAACCAAAGGTTTCCCCCTTGTCTACGCCATAAAACACCATAAAAAAGAGCTAATCTTAACCCTTTCTTTGTCTGCCGTCCAAGGTGTAGCCTTTTTTACCCTCTTTGTGTATCTATCAACCTATTACAACCGTGTTTTAAATCTTCCTTCGGACAAGTCCTTTCTCATAAACACCATAGCCATGTTTCTACTTGACCTGCTTATTCCCTTCGTTGCTTACCTTTCGGACAAACACGGAAGAAGACCCTTCTTCTTGATTTCTCTTTCTCTTTATGCCCTTTTATCTACTTTTTTGGTTAACTTTATGCTCTCTGGAGATTTTAAAAACATCCTTTTAGCTCATCTTGCCTTTGCCTTTATCTCTTCCCTTTTTATGAGTATTTTGCCTGCAACTTTAGCCGAGCTTTTTCCCGTAAAGATCCGCGGGACTTCCTTCGCAGTCTTATATAACACTTCCCTTGCAGTGTTTGGCGGAACAGTCCCCATGGTTTGCACCTATTTTGTTGAAAAACTAAACCTCTTAACTTTCCCAGGTATCTACTTATCCGTTGTTTCTGCCTTTGCCTTGATTCTTTCCTTCTTCTTCCTTCCTGAAACCAATCCGAGAGAAAAGTGAGAGGAAAATGAAAATAAGAAAACTGCTTATTCTTACTAAACCTACTGATGAGCTGGAAAAAAAATTGCAGAAAATGTATATAAAACGAGTTCAAGAAATGCTGAAAAAAGCGATATCGCTTGAATCTATATTCAGTATCTTTGATGAAATTTTTCATGGAATAGCAAAAACAGAAGTTGAATCTCAAGATTTATATAGCTTTTATGAAGCATTTCTAACTGTTACTTCTTACTATCAACATAGCCAAGCTGGTGGAGGCTCTTTAATTGCTAAATTGTTCCAAGAATTATTAAATATAGAGAGCAATGAGAAAGTATTGTTTGAAGGAAGAGTTTCTAATTTCTCAAAAATTTTAAATAAAAGTTGCATACTTGATATAAGTAAAGAAGAAGATCAAAAATTTGATATTGTACTCAAACTGGACAATACTATGGTTATTTGCGAATTAAAAAAGAGAATTGACTCAGGATGCACTGCGGGAAGAATTGAAATTATAGAAAAGTTTATAAAGTTTGTAGAACTATTGGACAAAGATGAAAAACTGTATAATTGCTTTAATTTGAACGAAATAAAAGAAATAAAATTAATTGGTGGTGTGCTATATGATATTGAAGGAAATCCAGCAACATTAGAAAAGGACATGGAATGGCAAATATGTTATAGTGGATTAAAGAATAGAATAAATAGATTAATCAGCTTTTTAAAAAATAAAAATCTAAATTTTCAATATGAAAATAATTATAAAAATTGTGCCTTGCAGATTTCTTTCATATTAAAAAACATTAAATTTGTGATTTACTTTCTTTATGGAAACCAATTAATCGAGGCAATTACTGGAGGTGAATCTATAAATTATTTAGAAAATTTAAAAGAAAAATTAGAAACGAAGCTATATGATGATATATGGTTAGCTCAATTAATTTCAATTAATGAAAGAAGTATATTAAATCAAATGTTTAGAAAGAATAATAAGTTAAAAAATACTTTTATATATATTTTAGATCATTATATAAGTGATGTTGAATTTAAGAATTACTTTGGAAATTTTTTGAAGAAAAAAACCAAAAGCAAAGAGGACTTGAAAAAATTAATAATGAAGGTTAAAAATATTATTAAAAAAGATAAAGAGCTTTTAAAAGCTGTTAGTAATTCTAAAGCTATACAGATTATGAAAACAGAAACTACCTATACTATAGATGACTATTTAGCCGACTTAATACAAATTTTACTATGTCCAAGAGTTTTTAATTATCTATTGAAACAATACAAAAGTTTGCACAACAATAAGGAGATTTGATATGAAACAACAAACTATTTTACAAGACACAAAAAAACAAATTACTTTATTTAATACACACAATTATGCTTCATATGAAAATATTATTCAACAATATTCAAAAGAGTTTAGAAACTTAATTAAACCTAAAGGTGATACCTGTTTTGGTTTTTGGATGCAAACCCTTGCAGATCTAGAACTTTTAGACTTAGAACTTCAAGGATTAACGAAGAGCTACTATATTGATCCAATAAATAAAATTGTTGATTTTGAAGGTGACGAAGACTATGTAAGATATAGAGTTGCTCATTTAGAATTAGTACGGAATAAGCCCTCATTGTATTGTGAATTTGTAGATAACTTTGGTGATACTAACGCATATGCTTTTCATAATTTGTATCCATATAAAGGAAAGTTTTATCCTCGAATTGTTCGAACCTTGATTAATGCTTTTAAATTAGATTCAAACTCCTTAATTTTGGACCCCTTTAATGGATCTGGAACAACTACACACGAAGCTTCACTAATGGGAATTCCAAGCATTGGAATAGATATTACTCCTATTGGTGTTATGATTGCAGAACTTAAGAATGAACTTCTGTTTCTTAATGAAAAAGACTTAGATTTTTCTATTTCTGATCTTACTGAAATTTTGAATGCTATAGAAAACAAAAAATGGGAGCACAAGAATTCTACTATTTATAAACTGATGTTAATCATCTACTTTGATACTGTAGACGCTTTCCAAAGAACATCAAGATACGAAAAGAAAGGTAAAATTGGATTGTTTGTAGAAAAATTTCAATATATTAGAGAATGTTATAAAAAGATCAAAAAAGTTCAAGAAAATAATAAATTATATTTTACTAAAGCCCAAATAATTGAAGGAGATGTTTTAGATTTAAAAAATTTAATTAATTATGAAAAAAAGTTTGATGCATGTATAACAAGTCCACCATACTACTTTTCTATTGATTATGTAGGGAAGGATAAAATTGCTTATGAATATTTAAATTTAGATATAAAGGAAATAGAAAAAAAATATTTGGGAATGAAAGAAAATAATTTAAAAACCTTAGATTCGTCTCTCAGTTACCTATCTGGATTTCCTTCCAAGGTTATTAGATATTACCTTGACCTTAAGAAAGCCATTGAAAATATTTATTGGGCTTTGAAATCAGGTGGTAAATTGGCTATTATTGTAGGAGATAGCACTGTTGATGGAAAAAAAATACCCACCACAATAATGACAAAGAGGTTTTGTGAGGAAGTGGGATTTAAATTTGAAAAATTAATTTTCAATCCCTTATTAGGAGTAAGAAACAGAGCTATTAGAGGAGAAAGCATCATTATTTGCACAAAGCCTTAGTTTATACAAATTCTATATAATTATTTATTCATGATGGATTTATTCAACAATCAAGAGGTCAAACTAGTGAATAGGGGTTTTCATATAAATAAACCTAAATGTATAGCTTAAAAAAAATTAAAATCAGCAAAGGAGCCAACGCTTTATCTTTCGATTGAGAGAACCTTTCTTAGCTTTCAAAGGCTTGCAATTTTTCTTGTTTCCTCAGCTATATTTTTGTGGAAATTGAGGCGAATAGCTGTTGAAATTAAAGGACCGCACCTATCTCCTATTTTGGAAGCTCTCTTTAAGTTTTTTTTGTTTACTGGGATACTCATATCCCTTTTCACAATACCAAGCTTTATGTTGATGCTAAAATCCCTTGAGGAGGGCGTAGAAGTGGACCCAAAAGAGGTTGTTGACCCAAGGATTTACATGGCAGGAGAAAGAACTTTTTTATCCTGGATTAGGACTGCTATCGGACTCATTGTCTTCGGGTTTGTCATCGAAAAGTTTTAATTCTTTCTTGAGGAGGTTAAAAGTATGCTCAATATTCCTATTATTCATATTCATATTACTTGGACTTATTGCTATTATTCTTGGTCTTATCAACTTTCACCGCACAGTCAAAAGGGTTGAGCAAGGGACCTATAGGACAAACACTTTTTTTGTATTTATTCTTTGGAACAGCTCTCTTCTTGTCCTGCCTTCTTGTTGCTCTTTACATTCTTTAAAATTGTCGTTTGTTAGAATTCCCGGGAATTTCCCACAGGGGGGTCGTATGTGGGTGAGTTTAGGGTTTAGCGAGGATCCCCCTTTCTTCTTGACCGTTTTTTGACTAACCGTTAGAATTTAGAAAAAATCATCTTTACCCTATGGCTGAAGATCTAAAGAATAGACTTTTTGAAGAAAAGCAATACGTTCTTGAAGGGCTTCAGGCTAAGGAGTCTTGGCGGCTCTTTAGAATTCTTGCCGAGTTTGTAGAAGGTTTTGAAGTTCTACCGAGAGTGTATCCTGGAGTAACCATCTTTGGTTCCTCTCGCACAAAGCCTGATGATCCTGATTATAAAAAGGCTGAAAAGCTTGCGGAACTTCTTGTTAGAGCGGGTTTTTCTGTAATTACCGGGGGTGGACCGGGGATAATGGAAGCAGCAAACAAAGGGGCAAGAAATGCTGGAGGCTACTCCGTCGGGCTAAACATTCGCCTCCCTATGGAACAGGAACCAAATCCTTATGCCAACATCAAGCTTGACTTTCGCTACTTTTTCGTGAGGAAGGTAATGCTGGCTAAATACTCTGTTGCCTTTGTGTTTTTCCCCGGTGGCTTTGGCACCATGGATGAGATGTTTGAAATCTTAACCCTTGTTCAGACAAGAAAAATCCGTCCTGTCCCCATAGTTCTTGTGGATAAACAATTCTGGAAACCTTTGATCAACTGGTTTACCAAAACCCTTATTCCAGAAAACAAAATTTCACCGCAGGACCTTGAAATATTTAAAGTCCTTGATGAACCAGAGGAAATAGTAAACTACATAAAAGAAAAACTTTGGCTTTAACATGAAGCATCTTCTGGACATTGAAAGCTTAAGCAAAGAGGACATAGAACACTACCTAAACCTTGCAGATAATCTTAAGGAGATCCTTTATCGTCCCATACCCAAAGTGCCAACTCTTCGCGGAAAGCTCGTCCTACTTCTTTTCTATGAACCATCTACGAGAACAAAGTTTTCCTTTGAAAGGGCTTGCAAGATTTTATCCGCTGAAGTGATGAGTTTTCAAACCAAAGGCAGTAGCATAGAAAAGGGAGAAACTCTGCTTGACACTGTAAAAAACCTAAAAACCCTTGGGGTCAATCTGATTGTGATTAGGCATAATCTTTCTGGAACCCCACACTTTTTAGCCAAAAATTTATCTGTGCCTGTTGTTAACGCGGGGGATGGCACGCACGAACATCCAACCCAAGCCCTTCTTGACCTTCTTACAGTTCGGCAAAAGCTTGGCACCCTTTCTGACCTAAAAGTAGCCATAATCGGAGATATCAAACACAGCCGAGTAGCTCACTCGGACATTCTAGCCTTTCAAAAGATGGGAAGCACTGTTTATGTTTCAGGTCCAGCCCACCTTCTACCAACACCTGCTGAAGAGGAGTTTTTTTGCTTAAAACCTAAGTCCTTCAGGGTTTGCTATGATCTTGCCACAACAATAGAATCTGCGGATGTAGTCATTGCTCTTCGAGTTCAGAAAGAAAGGCACGATACCCCTCTTATTCCAAGCTACAATGAGTATCATCTTACCTTTGGTTTAACGCCCAAGCATCTCGATTTAATAAAGGATGGAGCTTTGCTCATGCATCCTGGTCCAATTAACTGGGGAGTTGAGCTTCATCCTGAGCTTGAAAAGTATCCTTTTCAAGTGATCCTTGACCAGGTAGAAAACGGAGTTGCTGTTAGGATGGCTGTCCTTCTAACCCTTTTAGCAGGAGCTTAAAGCTATGAGGTTGCTTATAAAGAACGGAAGGGTCCTTGACCCAACGCTTGGCTTAGATTTAATAGCCGATGTTTATATAGTTGACGGAAAGATAGAAGGCGTTGAAAAAAATATTTCAGCCTCTGTTGATAGGATTATCGATGCTCAGGGACTTTGGGTATTGCCTGGTCTTGTGGATATTCATGTTCATTTAAGGGAGCCGGGAGAGGAATGGAAGGAAGACATCGAATCCGGAACCAGAGCAGCCCTTCACGGAGGTGTTCTTCGGGTTGCTTGCATGCCAAACACAAAGCCCCCTGTTGATAATCCTGAGGTCTGCTCAGCAATCATAGCCAAGGCTAAAGAAAAAGGATATGTTCCTGTCTATCCTATAGCTTGCATTACCAAAGGTCAGGCTGGAAAGGAACTTACTGAGTTTGGGAGACTAAAGCTTGCAGGAGCAGTTGCCCTCTCTGATAATGGCAAATGGGTTCAGAATTCTGAAGTTATGAGAAAGGCTTTGCTTTACGCTAAATCCTTTGACCTCACCATAATTTCCCACCCTGAGGACCCGACTTTAAGCTTTGGAGGACAGGTAAACTTAGGTAAGCTTTCAGCAAAGCTTGGTTTGAAGGGAGTTCCATTTTCCGCGGAAACCGTTGCCGTGGTTCGAGACCTCCTTTTAGCTAAAGAAACAAAAGGCAAACTTCACTTAGCCCATCTCTCTGTAAAAGAAAACCTCCCCTTTCTTCGCTGGGCAAAGGAAGAGGGCATAAACTTCACCGCTGAAACTTGCCCTCACTACTTTCATCTAACCGAATGGGAGTGCGATGGCTACAACACCTTAGCTAAGGTCAACCCACCCCTTCGCACAGAGGATGATGTCCTTGCTATAAAACAAGCCATCAAAGAGGGACTGATTGAGGTTATAGCAAGCGACCATGCACCACATAGCCCCCTTGAAAAGGATGTAGAGTTTGAACTTGCAAGCCCAGGTATGATAGGGCTTGAATTCCTTCTACCCTTGAGCTCAAGCTTAGTGCGGGAAGGACTTATCTCTCCGTTGAAACTACTTGAGCTTCTAATCACCAATCCTGCTAAGGTTATAGGTATTGAGCCACCAACCCTTAGAAGGGGAGAAAAAGCCGAAATTGTCCTCTTTGACCCCGAAGAAGAATACTTAGTTACTGAAGATTTCATCCAGAGTAAAAGCAAAAATACCCCCTTCCTTGGCAAAACCCTCAAAGGAAGAGTAAAAAAGGTCATCCTAAAAGATAAAGTCTACGAATTTTAACCCTGTGTAGTTTTTGACACAGGTGTGAAAGAAACAACACAGGTCGAGTTAATTTGACTTCTTTGTCTGGTTTCGGACAATTTAAGATTCCTACGGTCACTCCTTGTTCTGTCATGCTTAAAAATTAAAAAATCAATAAGGACACAGGTCTTTTAAGTGCGGCATATTTTTTGCAAGTAAAATTTTAAGTTTAAAAAGAAAAGGAACATCCTTTTTTTATTGAGCAAAAGGGAGCAAAGCATGGAATACATGAGAACAGTAGGTAAAGAGGTGGTGCTTGAGGGGGTTGGAGTTTTTAGCGGTAAAGATGTTAGGGTTGAAATCCATCCAAGGTATGAGGGGGATGGGATCCTCTTTGAGAGGGCAGACCTAAGCCCAAAGGTTGTAATTCCCCTTAAAGTAGAAAATGTTATCGGGCTTGACGGGGCAACTGCCATAACAGACGGAGAGCACACCATCTTATTGATCGAGCATTTACTTTCGGCTTTACACGGGCTTGGAATTGATGCTGCCTACATAAAAGTTTATGGAGAAGAGATACCCCTTTTTGACGGCTCTGCCCTCCCCTATGTCCAGGCTCTGAGACATGCTGGCTATACTATACTTCCAAGGCTAAAGAAAAGGTTCTACCTTCGTAAAGATTTTGAGATGCAAAACGGAAACGGTTTTATTCGGTTCCGCCGCTCACCAGCTACGACCATCTCCGTCAAGATAAGCTTTCCTCATCCTTTGATCGGAGAACAGTCTTTCAGCCTTACCCTAACACCAACGAACTACCTCAAAGAGGTATGCTTTGCCCGGACCTTTGGGTTTAAAAGCCTTCTTGAAGAAAGAAGGAAAAAAGGAATCCTTAAGGGTGGAGATTTAACAAACGCCATCGTCCTTGATGAAGAAGGGGTCTTAAACCCAGAAGGCTTAAGAACTGAGGATGAGTTTGTCCGGCATAAAGTGCTCGACCTTGTAGGAGACCTTTTTGTCCTTGGCAGACCATTAGTTGCCGAGGTTTACGCGGAGCTTTCCTCCCATAAGCTCCATGTGGAAGCCCTAAAGACCTTGTGGACCTCAGGGCTTGTTGAGGAGGTTGAAGTTTCTTCCCTTACCTTTTTTCTCGTGAAGAAAAGGTTTGCGAGGAGGGCTTAGTAAGCCTTCCTACTTCATAGACTAAACCGTCTGCTCTTTCGAGCGCCTCTTCAAGCTTTAGAAGGTTTAACCTAAAGTCTTCCCCTCTCAGCTCAGCAAGGGCTGAAAGTTTTCTTAAAACATAATAGAAGGGATTGGGTACACGCTTTTCAAAGTCTGGAAAGACTTGTAGGAATATCTTTTTTCCCTCAATGGCAACCTTAATGGGTTGGTAGACGATGAAAACCTTAGTTTTTAGGGGAACATTATGATAAAGAAAAGCTATGTGTTCTCTGTAGAGGCGAAAGCAACCATGGGTTGTTCTCCTACCTACGCTTTCCTCTTTGTTTGTCCCGTGAATAAGGTAGTTGCCTCGGTCTAAGTAGAGGGCATAATCCCCGAGGGGATTATCAGGTCCTGGTGGGACAACCTTTGGCAAGCTCGGGTCTTCAGCTAAGATTGAGGGTGGCGGATACCAGGTAGGCTTTTCTTTCTTTCTCACAATTGTGTAGGTTCCTTCCGGAGAAATCTTACCCTCGTCAGCTATACCAACGGGGAAGACATAGAGCTTGTTTGCGTCAAAAAAATAAAGCCTCATCTCTGGAAGGTTTATTAGGATATAAGTCCTCTCGGGAAGAAGAAAGTCTTGAGGGATGATAACCTGATAAGGAATGAGGATCTTTTGTCCAGGTGGGGGGACCCAAGGATCAATCCCAGGGTTTGCGCTAACCAAGTGTTGATAGCCAACCTTAAAGGCTACCGCAAGGTCAACAAGAGTGTCCTTCTCTTTAATAATATACTCCTTGTTCTGAAAGTAGACGGCTCGGTCGGTGCTAAAATTTGCCGAAAGTATAACCCCATCACTGCCTTGGCAAGGGGCTCCTAAAGGGTAAAATACTAGCAAAATCCAAAGAAGGATTTTTAAAAAGGAAAAATCTTTATGCAAACCTATATACGATTTGAGAACGTTCTTCATAGGATTGGAAACACTCCTATTGTAAGGCTAAACAAGCTTAAGGTCAAGCCTACGGTTGAAATTTGGGGGAAGATTGAATCTGTGAATCCCGGAGGCTCGGTTAAAGACCGCATAGCCCTCTCGATGATAGAGGATGCTGAGGCTAAAGGGATCCTTACAAAGGATAAAATAGTGGTAGAAGCTTCGAGCGGAAACACTGGCATTGGTCTTTCCTTAGTTTGTGCGGTAAAGGGCTACAAATGTATGATCGCCATGCCTGAGTCTGCATCCATTGAGAGAAGAAAAATAATGCAAGCCTTTGGGGCAGAGATAATTTTGACCCCTGCTAAAAAAGGCACAGACGGAGCCATTGAATTTGTTTACGACCTTGTTCGGGAAAACCCTGATAAATACTTTTGTCCTGACCAGTTCAACAATCCAGCAAACTGGCAAGCCCACTACCGTGGAACTGCTCCAGAGATCTGGGCTCAAACTGAGGGTAAAGTTCGGTATGTAGTCTGTGGTCTTGGCACAACTGGGACGGCAATGGGCATTGCCCGGTATGCTAAGGACTTTGGCTTGCCTTTAAAGGTGGTTGGCATTGAGCCTTATCCGGGGCACAAAATTCAAGGACTTAAGAACATGAAAGAATCCTTTCCTCCGGGCATCTTTGACCGAACTTTCCTTGATAGGATCATCAATGTTTCTGATGAGGAAGCCTACGAGATGGCAAGATGGCTTGCCAGAAAAGAAGGGATTTTTGTTGGCATGAGCTCAGGCTGTGCTTTAGCGGGTGCTCTAAAGCTTGCTGAGGAGATAGATGAAGGATTGATCGTTGTTATATTCCCTGATTCTGGCGAGCGCTATCTTTCTACCCCTCTTTGGTCCTTTGAAGAAAAAGAGCCAAAGGCTGATTTAATCCTCTCGAACCTCTTTACCGGAAAGCGTGAGCCTTTTATCCCTCTTGAAAAGGCTAGGCTTAAGCTCTACACCTGCGGACCAACGCTTAACATCAGACCTCACCTGGGTCTTTACCGTAGACTTTTGACCGCAGACCTCCTTAAAAGATATCTTGAACATAAGGGCTATGAAGTATTTTGGGTCATGAACTTTACCGATTTTGACGACAAAACCATAGCTTCTGCCTTAACTCAAAACCGCCCCCTCAGAGATTTGACCTCAGAAATCGAGACCCAGTTCTTTGAAGACCTTGAGTTTTTAGCCATTGACAAGCCAAACCTCTGTCCAAAGGTTAGCGAGCACTTAGAGGATATGAAAAACTTTGCTTTGGAGTTAATGCAAAAGAACAAAGCCTATGAAAAGTTTTCGGCCGTTTATTTTGATGTTTCAAGATTCCCAGAGTATGGGAAGCTTGTAAAGCTTGACTTAAAGACGATGAAGGATAGAGAACCTATAGATGCTGAGGACTACGAGAAGGAAGAGCCTGCTGATTTTGCCCTTCTAAAGAGGGTGCATATTCTGGAGATGAAGGCTGGATATTTTGTGGAAACTCCCTTTGGAAGGGTTCGTCCAACCTGGCACATCCATTGCGCTTGCCTTGCCTTAAAATACCTTGGAGGAACCTTTGATATCTTCATCTCAGGCGAAGACCTGATCTTTCCTCATCTCGAAAACACCCGTGCAGTAGCCAAGGCTTTAACCGGTAAAGAACTTGCAAGATATTACTTGGCAACGGGGCTAACTTACTTTGAGGGTAAAAGGCTCTCTTCTGAGAACCGAATAACTATCGAAGATATCAAAAAACAAGGATACGAGGGAAGGCATCTAAGGTTAGTTTTTCTTCAAGCCCATTATAGAAGTAAGCTAAACCTTAGTTTTTCAGCGCTTGAGCAGGCAAAAAGGCTCCTTGATAAACTTGAAACCTATTTAGGACAGATTGCCATCACGGAAGAAAAAGCCTTATCCGAAGAACAAAAGGAAGGGCTTTGGCAGTCTCTTGAGAGCTTTAAGACTAAGTGGGATAACGCCCTAAAGGAGGACCTTAACTCCCCTCTTGCAATATCGGAGCTCATAACGCTTTTAAAAAGGGTTTATCAGGCTACAAAAGAAGGCTTACCCATAGGGTTTAAGTCTTCTCTTTTTGCCTCTCTTAAGGAATTCAACAAAGTGCATAAGATCCTTACCTTTCCTGAAGAAGTGTTAGATAAGGAGATATTAGAGCTTGCAAAAAAAAGGGATAAAGCAAAGGAAGCATTAGATTATGAGACAGCAGATAGAATAAGGGATGAGCTTTCTCGTCTTGGTTATCGTCTGTTTGAGAAGAATGGAAAAACAAGAGTTTTGAAGTTCCGTTATGACTTCTAAGCTTCTACTTGAGATGTATGAGCGTTTGTTTAAGCATTTTGGACCGCAAGGCTGGTGGCCTGCTGAAACCCCTTTTGAAGTCTGCGTAGGTGCCATCCTCACTCAAGGCACAAACTGGAAAAATGTAGAAAAAGCTATCCAAAACCTTAAAGCCAAGGGTCTTCTTTCACCAAGGGCACTCTACCAACTTGACCAAAAGACCTTAGCGGAGCTGATAAGACCTTGCGGCTACTACAATGTTAAGGCTAAGCGCTTGAAAAACTTTATATCCTTTCTTGTTGAAAAATACGAAGGTGAAGTAGAGAGGCTTCGCGGCAAAGACTTAAGGAGGGTTCGGGATGAGCTTTTAGGAATCTCAGGGCTTGGAAAGGAGACGGTTGACTCCATCCTTCTTTATGCCCTTGATTATCCAATCTTTGTGGTTGATGCCTACACCTACAGGATTTTACATAGACACTCTTTAGCCCCTGAAGAGACTACTTATGATGAGCTTCAGGAATTTTTTATGAATAACCTGCCTTCTGACCTAAACCTTTTTAAGGAATTTCATGCCTTGCTTGTGGCCTGCGGGAAGACCTACTGTAAAGCTAAGTCTCCTTCCTGCAATGGATGCCCCTTGGAAAAACAGAAAGATTAATTATTCTTAAAAAAATTTTTAAAAAAATTATGATGCCAAACCTCCTTCAAGGCAAGAAGGTTCTTATAGTTGAGGACGACCATTTCTTTCATAAAGCTTTAAACAAATTATTTTCCCGACATCTTCCTACAATTCAGGTCAACAATGCTATGTCTTTTTCTGAAGCTAAAGGTCTACTTTTAAAAGGAAATTTTGACCTTGCCATCTGTGATTATCATCTTCCTGATGCTGAAAAAGGAGAAGCTATAGAGTACTTGGTTAAGTCTAATATTCCTACGGTTGTCCTAACAGGAAATTATGACCCAGCCATCAGAGAATTTTGTATACATCTTGGGGTAGCGGATGTCCTTTTTAAAAATATCCCCAATCTTTCTGAAATAATTCTTTCAACTGTGAAACGCCTCTTGAAGAATATGCATATAAACATCCTCGTAGTTGAAGATTCTAAACTTGCCCAAACGGTTATCACTAAGACCTTAAAATCAATCGGTCTTAATGTCTTCCAAGCAGAGACCTTAGCCGAAGCAGAAAAACTTATATTCGAGAAAGAGAAAACCTTTGAGTTGATCCTACTTGACTACTATCTTGAGCGAGAGGCTATAGACCTTTTAATCAATCTAAGGAAGCGATATTCAAAGCATGAAGTGGGAGTAATTGTTATTTCCGCCTATGTGACAAGCATCTTTGTCCCTCAGCTCTTAAAAGCTGGGGCTAACGATTTTTTGAGAAAACCCTTCCTTGAAGAGGAGCTTAAGGTAAGAGTAAACAACCTACTTGATTACCTTGATGCCATAAAAGAGCTAAGCTTTTTAGCAAACCACGACCCTTTAACGGGGCTTCTCAACCGAAAAACCTTTTTTACAAAAGCTGAAGTGCTTTTTCAAATAGCTAAAAGAACGGGGCATAAGTTGGGGTTGGTGATGTTTGACTTAGACAACTTTAAGAAAATTAACGATACCTATGGACATCAGGCTGGGGACCTTGTGCTATGCGACTTCGGTAAAAAGCTCAAAGAGTGGTTTAAAAGGCATACGGATATTATCGCCCGTTACGGAGGCGAAGAGTTTGCATTAATATGTTTTTATAATAATAGAGAGGAATTCATTTCTTACCTCGAAAAATTTAGGGAATTTATAGTCCAAAACCCACTATCTTTTGAAGATGTGCAGCTTACCTACACCTTTTCTGCTGGAGTTGAGCTTGAACTCAAAGAAAACCTTGAAGAGATGCTAAAAAGCGCTGATTTCAAGCTTTACAAAGCTAAGTCCTTAGGTAAAAACCGAATCGTATCCTAATGAAACTATTTTGTAGATTTTTTCTTATATTTAAAAAAAAATGTTTCTGAATTAGCTTTTTTGGTAAAATTTTGGCAACATGAATGTTTATCTTCTTGGGACGGCTGGGGCAAGGTATGTAGTGGCTAAACAGCTTAGAGCCTCTGCCGGGACGGTGCTGGAAGAGGATGGAGAATTTCTCCTTCTTGACCCTGGTCCTGGCACCATCGTCCATTTAGCCAAGCATAAGATACCCGTTGAGAAAATTAGAAACATCCTTATTTCTCACAAGCATCTTGACCACTCAGCAGACCTAAACGTGATCGTTGATGCTATAACTGAGGGCACCTTTAAAAAACGGGGAAGGCTTTTTATCCCAAAGGAAGCCTGGGATGAAGGAATCCTTCTTTCCTATTTAAGGGAGGCTTTAGATGAAACGATATTTTTAGCCGAGAAAGAGGCTTATCAAACCGCTAAGTTTAGCTTTAAAACCACAAAAAAGCTTCTTCATTCAGCTGAAACCTATGGTTTTATCTTCAACCTCAAGGATGGAAAAAGCCTTGGTTTTCTTGTTGACACTGCCTTTTTTGAAGAGCTTATTTCGGAATTTCAGGGGGTGAACTATCTAATCGTGAATGTAGTAAGGTATGAGCCTAAAGAGGGGGTGCTTCATCTCTCGGTCCAAGATGTGCGAAAATTATTAGCGAGCTTAAGACCGGAGCTAACGGTTATCACCCATTTTGGGATGACCATGCTCCGAGCAAATCCTTTCAAGGTAGCAAAGGACTTGAGTTCTGAGCTAAACCTTAAAGTCGTAGCCGCATACGACGGGTTAAGATTAACTTTTTGAGAAAAAAGTATGTCGATCTACAACTTAAACGCCCTTTTTAAACCGAAAAGAATAGCGGTTGTTCACCATTCTATGGATATATCCCATGGATATGTCGCTTTAAAGTTGTCAAGTTAGTGCGATATTGTAATAAAAAAGCGAAGTTGCCTCAATCCCTTTCATGAATTATTTTTTAAAAAAATCCTTCGTTTTCACTTTTAAAAGGGGTCTAAAAGGGTCTTTTAGATAACTAACATGGTTTAAACTAGCTTAAAGGGGGTGCTATGAAGGTAATAGGTATATTGGGGTCGCCGCACAAGAACGGGGGAACGGCGCAACTTTTAATTTCGGCGCTTAAAGGTGCAGAAAGAGAGGGGGCAAAGACTGAACTTTTAAGCCTATATGATGGTGAAGTAAAACCCTGCGTTGGATGTGTGCAAGATGAAGAGCCAACCTGTAAATTCCCGTGCATCTTTGATGATTATGGAAAGGTCATCTTAGAAAAAATTCATGAGGCAGAGGGGATCATTTTTGCTACTCCTGTCTATTGGTTTGCCCCATCAGGACCGATGAAAAACCTTATAGACAGGATGACCGCCCTTGAAAACATGGTAGTGTTTGGAGAGCCAAGCTATCTTGAAGGCAAGGTAGTGGGAGCTATCGCTGTTGGAGCTGACGACGGAGGTGCTTTTGCCACTGGATACCTGATTACCGTGCTTACTTCTATGGGAGCAATCATCCCTCCCTGGGGAATTGCCTATTCTAACAGGGGTGATAAAGCCATATTTGACGATAAAGCCCTGATGGATGCTATAAACATAGGGCTTCTCATCGCAAGGATGGTGAAAAGATTAAAAGGCGAAGCGGTTGATTTGACCTTTCAATACGACCCAAAGCTTCGGGATGCCATAAGGAAAGAAGTAATTTCTGAGCTTGGGCTGATTAAAGATAGTTGCAAGCATCATGCTAAGAAGATGTTAATGCTGGGGCTGTTCAAAAATTTTAATTAAGGATTAAATTATTAAACTATGAGGAGAAGTGTTTTAACT
>JBMSAU010000072.1:0-8074 GCA_049414625.1 Thermodesulfobacteriaceae bacterium | reverse complement strand
CGATACTTAAAAGCCTCTCCAGTGTTTGCTGAAGTAAAGACTTCCCACCGTTTAGTTTTAAAAACTGTTTGGGATAAGCTTCCCTTGATGCTGGCCAAAGCCTTGTTCCGGAGCCACCGGCAAGAATTAGGACTTTCATCATTCTCTATTAAAATGTCACTTTGGGTTTAAGAATTATAAGCAGAGAAAATAAAGTTTGCAACATCTAAAAGGTGAGACCTCAGCTCTCTGCAAAAACTACAGATTAAATTTGTGAGTCCATTTGAGGTTTCTATTTTTTCAAAACTATTTCATAAACTTCTATTATTTTATCGGCTATTGAATCAATCCCAAACTCTTCAAATCTTTTGAGAGCATTTTTTGAAAATTTTTCATAAAGTTTTTCATTAGATAGAATTGTATTTATAGCCTCTGCCAAAGCTTTTGAATTTTTAGGAGGAACAACTAATCCAGTTTCATTATGTTTGTTTACATAATTCATTCCAGATCCCTCTACACTTGTTGTAACAAGAGGTTTTCCAAAATATAAAGCTTCTACTAAAACCAACCCAAAGGATTCATAGATGGAAGGTAGACAAAATAAATCGCAATTTTTCATATACACCGGTATATTATTTACTCTAACTTTACCAAGTAGTAAAATCTTATCCTTTAGGTTTAATTTTTCAATTTTATTTTTTAAGGTTTCATACAAAGGACCTCCACCCGCTATAAGAACAACTGTGTCATCTTTCAGGAATTGGCCTGCTTCAACCAGATACTCAAAGCCTTTGTATTCTATAAGCCTTCCAACAGCTAAAACAACCTTCTTGTTGTTTATGTTTTCTTTTATTTTATCAAATTCTCTTAAGTCCTGTTCGTTTATCTTAAGTCTTCTTGGATTTAAACCTAATGGGATAAATATTGCTTTATCTTTGAAGTTTTTTATTTGTTTAGATGTTTCAAGATATTGCGGAGAAGTTGCTATTATTTTATCTGCTCTTTTTAAAACCTTTTGTTGAATAGGTCTATAAAAGAAATAAGAAATTCTTTGCCTTACTATATCGGAGTGCCAATGAACTATAACTTTTTTATCAGTCATCAACGTTAATATTTCAGCTAATGGATTTGGGCTATGCACATGAATAATATCATATTGCTCAACTATTTTTCTAAAAGCTTTAATATAATCACAAGACAATGGAATGGAGTTCAGCTTTAGATTCATCTTGCAAGCAAAAAATTTAAAACCATGATAATTATCCTCTCTTGTATCCTCGCCAAAACAAAGTAGATCCGCCTTTATGCCTTTTTTATTTAGGGCTTCAAGTAGGTCAAAAGAAAAAATCTCTATGCCACCCTCATTAGGCGGACAAAGCTTTCCAAGATGGAGTACTTTCATGATTTTTCTCCTATTATTCTTTCAAACAGCGAAATGTATTGATCAATTATTTTATCTTTGTCAAACATTTTTAATCTTTCTTTTTGCTTTTCTAAAAGTCCGATTTTAAATTCCTCTTCCGATATTACTTTTAAAATAGCTTTAGCTAAATCTTCTTCACTATATGGATTAAAGTAAAATCCGGCTTCACCAAAGATTTCTCTTAAGATAGGAATATCCGATAAAATAACAGGGCATCCCAAACTTACAGCTTCAAGTGGTGGTAAGCCAAACCCTTCAAGTAATGATGGAAAAACAAATAAATCGGCAAATTTGTAAAGACTTATTATAACTTCATCGGAAGGATTTATAAACTGGATAATCCTTTCTTTAATATTGAGTTTTTCAACTAACACATCTACTTCATCTTTTTTTTTGTCCTTACCTCCTGCAATTACAAGATAATGAGGAATTTTCTTTTTTATTATAGCAAATGCCTTAATTAATAAACTTAAATTTTTATGTTTCCTTCTATTTCCAACAAATAATATATAAGGATTATCAACTATGGGGTAACAAATTTGATTTTGATTAGTGAATTTATCATCTACAAATTCATAAATAACTTCAATTTTTTCCTCTATGCCTTTAAAAATTTTTCTTAGATCATGAGCAACTGTATTTGAAATGAGGATAATTTTTATAGAATATTTCAAAGCTCTCTTTAAGTAGAAGATGTAAACTTTGCGTTTTATATCATTTCTATCCCAAAAATGAGTTAAAGGTTTAAGGTCATGAATGGTTATAATTGTATTTTTCGGTATATAATAAGGTAAATTTATGTTAGGATAAAAAAACAAATCTACTTCTTCTTTAAGTTGCTTGAGAATTTTTGACTGTGCAAAGAACCCTTTTAGAGAAAATTTTCCGAAATCTACAAATATGGGTTCTATATTGGGAATATTTGAAAAATCTTTTTCAAAATCATTTCTTAAAGTATTGGGCACACAAGTGTAAATCTTTATACCCCTTTTTGCAAACTCTTTTGTCAGAGATTCATAGTATCTTCCTATTCCAGAACCTTTGTAAAATAAGCCGTCTATGTAGAGCTTCATTTATTATATCTCCCTATCCTTATAGTCTTATCATAGCCTAAAAGAAGTGCTAAGAACATAAAAATAAAACTGTCTCCCCATGCTACTTGTAGCGCGTATGATATTAGTACAGAAATATAGGCTATTTTATGCTTGGAAATTCCGATACTTTTGTATAAGAAAATTAGAAAAGAAATAAAAACTAGGAAACCGATAATCCCTAAATCCGACATAACACTAAAGATACTTATAGCATTGCTGTAAGGGCCAAAAACACCAGGATATTCCATGGATACAATAGTTCCATAAGTTCTTGGACCAAGTCCAAAAAGAAGGTGAATAATATTATGACTCATATATTCAATGGATTTTATTATGTGAAATATTCTTTCACTAAAAGAATAATATTGAAGGGCCATAGATTCTAGACTACTAAAATTCAACATTGACGCAAATTCCTTTGATCCAGCCCTGTATATAAAATAAACCGCACCAAATATAGCGATGGGAGAGAAAATATACCTATAAACTTTACTACTACTGAAAATAAGATAAATAGTTAGTCCGATTATGGCGGATTTAGATTGTAAATAAATGATGGAAACTATGAATAATAATTTTAATATTCTTATGACAACTCTTTTTGATTTTAAAATGATGTCTGTAAATACATAGCACATTAAAATAAAAGTTGAAAGTAATTGAGTTTCAGGAAAAGTACCGCCCCATTTAGGGAAAAATCCTAAAGCCGTCCACGATTGATCGTAAATTTTGCTTGAAACAACTTCCTTTAGAAATTCTGGTGTAGGAATGTATCCAAAGGCTCCCAAAACTCCGTATGCTACAAAAGATAATTCAAACAACCCTAAAATGATAATAAACTTTATCAGAAAGTCTATATATTCTTGCCTTAGATACAAGATGGGAAGAAAAACTAATAAAAAATTTAAAGTTTGTCTTATACTCTCACTCAACGGATAATAAACATCTACTGGTGTACTTGAAATTGCAATAAGTGTTGCTAAAAAATATAAACCGCACATTAGAAAAACGTAACTTAAATAAATATTTGTCTCAATTTTTTTAAACTTGGTGAAATCAAAAGCTTTACACACCGTCAATAACGGAAGAATAAGGAACATAAATATAAATTGAGGATTAAACCATATCCCTTCGTAACCTATAAGTGCTTTAACCCCCTTTGGAGATAGAATCAACAAAAAAGCTTCAACGGCTAATAAAACTTTTATAAACCAAGAGCAATTTAACATCTTACTTATATTTTAGCAAACCAACCCAACGTCCTAATAAAACATTCTTATAATATAGAAACATATCAAAGTTCAGCTTTAGTAATCCTAAAAGCATCCCTCCGATAGGTCTTATAAAAAATAATTGTAGAAACTGCGGTACAAGACATATATTACCACCTTTTATCAAATGTTTTTTGAAGAGTGCTCCAAGTCCTTTTCCATAATAAAAGGCTCTATATCTATCATTAGGATCTTTGAAATTGATTCCTTTCTGAGGATGATAAACTTTGATTTTCTCTGGGTAATAATAAGCTTTAAAACCTAGTTTCAAAAGTCTATATAGATAATCAGATTCTTCTGCAGAACCAAAAGATGAACCAACCCCCAAATTTTCATCAAACAACAGCTCTATGCTTCCCCTATGTCTTATGAAAATCGTAAAAGATATCGCGTTTCTAAGAAAATTATTACAATTTATTTCGCAATTATGCTCTTCAAATCTTCCACTGCTTATTTTCAATGTTTTCTTATCAATGGATATGCCTGTTAATATGTGATATTTATTTCCTAAAGCTTCAAAGGATTTAACAATATCCTCTAGAAGTGTCTTGGGATATTCACAATCATCGTCGGGAAAGGCAAGAATTATCTCTTGGGTTTGATTATCTTTAAGGATAGAATTTAGATATTTAATCCCTACATTTCTGGCTAATGACAATCCTTTCTCTTTGATTTTTATATGATGAATAATGAAACAAGAGGAGTATTCCTCTACCAAATCCTCAATCAAATTTGTTTCGTTTTGATCCACTATTATTAGTTCAAAATTTTTATAAGTTTGGTTCTTTAAAGATTCTAAAAAGTCCATTAGTTCATCTCTTCTTCCCAAAGTTGCTAAGATTAAATAAAACTTGGTCATGCTATCAGATTTATTAAGCATCTGTTCCATTCTTCAACTATCTTTTCAATCCTAAAATCCTCAGCCCTTTGCTTAGCCTTTTCCGAGTAATGCTTTCGCAAGCTGTCATTATTAAGTAGGGTATCTATTGTTTCAACCCACATTATTTCCCTTTCCTCTAAGGGTTCATTTGCAGTTTTATATTTTACCTCAAAAACAGGCATCAAGACTCCATACTCTGCAAACTCTGGCTTTTGCGTTTTATAGTTAAAATCCGTGTTAGGTGCCAAGATCTCCCTCGGACCGCTTCTACAGTCGGAAGAGATTACAGGTACTCCACACGCCATAGCCTCAACCAAAACGTTCCCAAAACCTTCCCACAAAGAAGGAAAAACAAAAAGCTTAGACCTTGTAATAAATTTGAAAGGATTTTTCTGAAAGCCCAAAAAATAAACATCAAAGCTCTCTGAAAGCTTATCTCTGTCCCAAACATAGGTTTTTAGTCCAAGCTCCTCAGAAAGCCCCACCAAATAGTCCTTTAGTTCTCCTTCTCCCAAAACCACAAGCTTTAAATCCTTGTGTTTTTCTTTTAAAGCTTTATAGACTCTTAGCAAATACCATTGACCCTTTGGCTTCGTTAGCCTTCCTACGGTGATTAAGACAGGATGTTTAAAAATAAGTTCATAATGATTTAAATTTTCTTCACAAAATTTCTCAATTTCATTTAAGTTTATAGGATTGTGAATAACTTTGATCTTTGATAAATCCACATTATAACTTTCAACAAAGTCTTTCGCTATTCCATGACTAACACAGATGATTAAGTTAGCTTTTTTTGCTAAAAATTTATAGGAATTATTATATACAACCGAGGCGAGTTTTTGGGAAAGGCTACTATCATACAACTGTTTAAAATATTCTGACATAGTACTATGTATTGTAAGAATAACCTTATGTCTTCCAAATTTTGTAATTAGGTTGAAAAAATCTGCGGATTCAAGAAAACTTATACATAAATCTGGATTAATTTCTTTTTTAATTTTTAAAAGCCGATAAAATCTAAGCAAAAAATTTCTTATTTTTCCCAATATATTAGATGAACCTTTAATATCCATAGATATTATTTCTTCATCCGTAATTTCATATTTTAAAATTTTTTGAAATAACACTATGTAGATTTTATAATTCTCATAATTTTTTAGACCTTTGTATATGTCAACACAAACTCTTTCCGCCCCGCCTCCCGCCAAGTTTGGTATAATAAATAAAAGTTTTATCTCTTTGCTCTTCATAGCTTAGCTTGAAAATATAAATTCAAACCATGCTTATTTTGGAATAAAAACTTAATAGTATACGGAAATGATAAGGTCATTAGAGTACAGTTTTTAATTATTCTAAGAACTTTAAGAAGTGAAATAAACCTTTTATTATAAGTTGTGTCCTCAATTTCATCCAACGAATGATATTTAGCTTTTTTTTCATCCTTAGTTAATAATCTTTTTATCATAATTCTTAGTTCATGAAAATGTTTATAATTTTTCCCAAGCAGGATTTTTTCAATTCTTCTAATAAATTCACCATACGGATATTTCAGTGTATACAACTCAATATTTGTAAACCCACAACTCTTAAAAGCTCTATATAAAGAAAATTTTGAAAATCTTAAAAAGTGATGAGGTGGGTAATCAATATCATAATATTTCCAATCTATTTCCACAAATAACCGCTCCCTATTGGGCACACTTCCTGCTATGTATCCTCCTTCTTTCAAAAGCCCTTTTACCATTTCCAGAAATTCCCTTGGTTTGTCCTGATGTTCCAAAACCTCAAAAAAGGTGATTACATCAAACTTTAACCCTCTTTCTTTAGCGTATTCGTAGAACTCTTCCAAGCTCATGGCAAAAACGGTGTCAATACCAAGGTTTCTTTTTACATTCTCTACAGATTTTTTGTCAAAATCTATTCCCCATACCTCAAAACCTTGTTCTTTGGCGTATCTTAAAAACCTTCCGTCTCCACAGCCTACATCCAAAAGCTTACCCCTTACATTGGAAGGAAAGTATTTAAAAAATGCTTTGTGGTATTCGCGAAGCCTTGTGCCCACACCCTCGTGAAACGCAACATAATCTTCAAAAACCTCACTTTCATAAAACTCTGGAATAATCTTCAACGGCTCCCACCAATGGACATCGCAGTTTGGGCACTCGTAGCGTTTATACTCTTGGTTGTTGTAAGGAGAAACATAAGTTTCTTTAAAATCCCTTTCTTCAACCTCTGTGTAGCATATGGGACATTTAACCTTATCCATTGCTTCTTATTTTAACCTATTTTAGCTTCCGCGTCAAGATCCCGTAGGATACTCCGCAGAGAAAAGCATAAGCAAAAAAAGTTCCCAAACATATCCCAGCTATTCCAAGCTTATAAACCACTACGAACAGGTAGTTAAAAAATCCATTAGCTAATACACTAATCAAAGCAACAAAAAACACGGGCAGAAGCCAGTTTATAATCTGAAAAGTTCTATAGAGAATTCCCCAAGCGAAGGCTAAAAACAAAGAAACTGCATAGTATTTAGTGGCGGTTGCAGTTAGTTCTACATCGGTTTTTGTAAATTTTCCGTGTCCAAAGAGGAGTTTTACGGGGATCTCTGGAAAGAAGAACAGAAAAAGCATGACGGGTAGAGAGACAAGCAGAGAAAACTTTAGAAACTTATTCAAAGTTTGCATGCTTGCCTTTGTTTCAGAGAGGGATGTAATAGCCATATGCCCAAGTTTTAAAACACTTCCTAAAACAAAAGCCACCATTGAACCGTAAGTTAATGCGGACACGCCCTTTTCTCCAAGCAAAGAGGCAAAAGCCCTATCTACCAAGATGAAAAGGTGGAAAACTCCATACAGGGCAGAGAGAAAAACAAAGTGCTTTAGTATTTCCTTTACCCTTTTGTCTATAAAAAAGCTAAAGTGTAAGAACTCTTTGCCAACGAAGATCATGTAAAGGGTTGCCACAAGCTGGGAAAGGCTAAAGCTTATTGGAAGAACCAGAGGGACTGTGGAAAAGGTAAAGCCCAAAGGCAATAAAAAGAAAAGAGAAGAAAGAAAATATAAACTCTCCAATAAAGTATGGAGTAAAATACCTTAAGCTTCTTAAGACCGCACCAAAGTGATGGAAGAAGAAGTTTAAAAAAAGATAGGGAAGGAGTAATAAAAGGTGAAGTTCTGTGGCTTCTTTTGTTCTCTGATCAAAGCCAACCGCTACTTTGGAAAGTAGAGGAATGCCCACTAAGGCTATAAAGGTTAAAGAAAAGGCTAATATGGTGGTAAATGTGAGAAGAAGTCCTGCAAGTTTTTTGAATTCTTCTTCGCTTTTCATTCTTGCAAAAACAAGCTGAGGAACTCCGATGGAGTCAAAGACATCCACAAATATCAAGAAAACACCAAGAAGGGACAGAGCCATAAAGAAGGCGTCCGTT
>JBMSAU010000071.1:0-5224 GCA_049414625.1 Thermodesulfobacteriaceae bacterium | reverse complement strand
TGGAGTACTTTCATGGTTTTTCTCCTATTATTCTTTCAAACAACGAAATGTATTGATCAATTATTTTATCCTTGTCAAACATTTTTAATCTTTCTTTTTGCTTTTCCAAAAGTCCGATTTTAAATTTTTCGTCCGATATTACTTTTAGAATAGCTTCAGCTAGATCTTCTTTACTATATGGATTAAAGTAAAATCCAGCTTCACCAAAGACTTCTCTTAAGATAGGAATGTCCGATAAAATAACGGGACATCCTAAACTTACAGCTTCAAGTGGTGGTAAGCCAAACCCTTCGAACAACGATGGAAAAACAAATAAATCGGCAAATTTGTAAAGACTTATTATAACTTCATCGGAAGGCTTTATAAGTTGAATAACCCTTTCTTGAATATTAAGCCCTTCAACCAATGTGTCTACTTCATCTTTTTCCCTATCCTTACCTCCTGCAATTACAAGGTAATGAGGAATTTTCTCTTTTATTAAAGCAAATGCTTTCACCAACAAACTTAAATTTTTGTGTCTTTTTCTATTTCCGACAAATAATAAATAGTGCTTATCAACTATACGATCATAAGTTTGCTTTTGCTTGATAAACTTATCATCTACAAACTCATAGATAATTTCAATTTTTTTGTCTATGCCTTTAAAATTTTTTCTTAGCTCATCAGCAACTGTGTTTGAAATGGTAATAATCTTTGTAGAATATTTCAAAGCCCTCTTTAAGTAAAAAATAAAAATCTTACGCTTTAATTCATTCCTGTCCCAAAATTGCGTTAAAGGTCTAAGGTCATGAATAGTAACAATTGTATTTTTAGGTACATAATAAGGTAAGTTTATATGAGGGTAAAAAAACAGATCTACTTCTTTTTTAAGTTGCTTGAGAATTTTTGACTGTGCAAAGAACCCTTTTAGAGAAAATTTTTCGAAATCTACAAATATAGGTTCTATATTGGGAATATTTGAAAAATCTTTTTCAAAATCATTTCTTAAAGTATTGGGCACACAAGTGTAAATCTTTATACCCCTTTTTGCAAACTCTTTTGTCAGAGATTCATAGTACCTCCCTATTCCCGTACCTTTGTAAAATAGGCCGTCAAGATAAAGATTCATTATTTTGGAACCTCCTTGAAAAAATACTTGAAAAAATAATACATATATATATAAACTGCCATAGCGTTGGGTTTGTTATATCAGGATAGGCTATCAATTGAGATACAAGTACCGCTGGTATTAGGAAAAAATATTGAAAATATTCTGTGTTTTTTAGAGATTTATAAGTAAAATACATAATTTTATAAATAAAAACTAAAAATAACCATGTGCCTACAAAACCCAACTGAGATAGTAAAAACGGTAATAAGCTTGATGGTCTATTACTTCCTAATCCTACGCCAAAACCATAAGTATCAACAAATAACTTCAAAGCATGTAAATCTGCAATCATCCTATTTTTATATGACTCGCTATCTGATTTATTTATTAGAAATTCATTTATAAGAAAAATAAAAGAGTCAAATCCTATTGTAAAGAAAATGATACCCATAGATATCAGAAGCATCGCAGTTATAACAATAACATTAATAATAATTCTTGATAGGCTTATATAAACAGTATAATTCTTTATCCTTAACGGAAGATTAAAATAAAGAACTAGAAGTGTTAAGATCATGGTACTTATATAAGCAGTGGTGCTTGCAGAAAGAAGTATTAGAATTAAAGCGACTATAGTCATTATCAGATGCAGCAAATTTTTGTATTTAAAGGTACTGTAAAGATAATAAGAGTAAACACCAACTATAAAAGGAGCAAACATTGATGGCTCTTGATATGTTGCTTGAACTCTTGGAAAGCTACCTGCTATACTCAATTCAAATTCTCTGGTAGTGATGGTATAAAGATAGGTTGTAATATCTGGTGTTTTTAGGATAAAATTAAGAATCTGCGATATAGAGGTAACTAAGATTATTAGAAACGATATCATAAAAATTCTATAGAGTATTTTTAAGTCATTCTGATCCCAATTAGTAGTTATTATAAAGAGAAGAGTTAAAACGTAAAAAAGTATATAAATACTAAGAGCAATATTATACTCTGAAAATTTCAAGGGAGAAGGCCCGTAAATAGCACTGAAATCTATTCCTAACTCTGGTGGAAAAACAGGATATCCAGCGAAGATAAAAGGAGCTATAAATGACCAAATCATAGCAAAAAAAGCAAATACTATTCCATACAATGAGATTTCTTTTAGTATTTTATTTTTGAATTTTATTTTAAATTCACGCATTGTTAAGTGTATAAAAAAACGCACTGAAACCAAAATTGTTATAAAACGATATATCTGTAAAGAGTAGTAATCTCCTATGTTTATTAACGAAGTGACTTGAAGTGTAAGAGATACTATCAATAGGTATATCAAATATTTTGGTTTTATGAGAAAGATAATAATTAAAAGCGGTATTAGTATATATCCATAAACAGTAATGTTCATTTCAAAACTCCTCCCACTGATTTAACCATCCTTCATGTATAATTTAAAATTATTTTAATATTTTAAGAAATTCTTTTACGATATTTTCATTATCATATATCTCATCAAACTTTCTCCATACCGTTTCATAGTTAATTTTGTCTTCTAAAGCATCAATACATTTCTTAGCGAAATCCTCTGGTTCGGTAGCATTTGGAACAACATATTCAAGTCCTGCTCCTAATAATGCTTCCGGTCTTGCGACAACTTTTTTCTTGTATTTCAAAGCTTCTATAAGTTTTAACTTAATCCCTGCAGGGTTAAATAAAGGTACTACAACTAAGTCAGATATTTCATAAAACGGCTGCAGTGATGGAACATTAGGAAATAAAAATATATCTTCATTCTTCTTCACTAAATTTATAATCTCTTTCGATGGTTCTCTACCCACGATTATAAAACATGCATTAAGTTTTTTTCTTATAATCGGAAAAACTTTACTGGCAAACCAGATGACTGAAATAAAATTTGAGGGTTTATCAAGTCCTCCAGTGAATAGGATTTTATATTTATAAAATCCAATAGATGGAAGGATTTCATTCAAATTTTTTGGGTCTTTATTTATATTTTGCAAAGTTGGTAAAGTAGGTGGAATCCATAAAACCTTTGCTATGGGATTTATATCTTTTAGAAACTTTATTTCATGTTTAGACACAGAGCAAATTTTAGAAAATTTTTTAATGTAATTAATTTCAATTTTTTTGAGCTTTTTATAGGTAATCCAATAAAAAATTTTCTTAAATAAATTCTTATTTTCATCTGCAAGATTTTTGAAATCAATATAATCTATGTTATGACTCCAATAAATAATTTTATCATCCTCAACATTAATATATTGACTTAACTTTTCGTATAATGGGTAAGAAAAGCTATGATCGAAGATTACTGCATCATATTGCTCATTTTTTATGTAACTTATAATGGTTTCTAAAAGCCTGTTGTTAATATCAAATTTCAACATATAGTAGATACTCTTACTATAGAAAGATTTAATCAGTGATTCCAATTTTCCGTTCATTGGATAGCTAAAAACGTTATTAAATACTCCTGAATCACCTAAATTTTTAGCAGGATATTTTTCATTCTCAGAAACTATTATATCAGATTCTGTATTGGCAAGTTTCTTAAGAAAATATGACCTGTAAAAAACAACCATAGAATAACCATCTTTTGGAGGATAACTAACTGGTGTAGGACTAACAATAAGAATTTTTTTCATCTTTTAAAACTCCTTGTATATTCTTTTGATTGCTTATTTTAGTTAAAACATTAAAAAGATTAGCTGGTTCCATGAAACTTACTACAAAATCAGGTTTTATTTCTTCTTTCAGTTTCCTAATCTTCAAATATCTTATTGGAAAATTTAAAAGCTTCTTAAATAGGTTTTGGGTGGCAGGACTGTTTATAGAAATTATCCGAGCTTCTACATTGTGCTTAATGATATTCTCAAAAATTAAAACAATTCTTTCATAATCAGCCAAGCCATTACACAAATTAGCGACTACACGCTCTGCATCACCGCTTCCTAAATGAGGGATTATAAACATAACTTTCTTTTTATTCATATTTTAGCCTGAAAATATAAATTAATTCCATTTCCTTTCAACTCTCCTACATACCCCAAAGCAAATGGTAAAAGTACAGCATTTCTGATTAACTTAAGCATCATAATTATGTAAGCTTTTCCTTTACTTGGACTAACTTTCGCAAGCTCTTCTACCGCATAAACTCTTGCTTTTCTTTCAGCCCCAAGCACCATACCCTTTAGCTTTATTTTAAGCTTGTCTAAGTCTCCAAAAAGTTTTTTCTCAAGATAGGGAAAAAGTTCTATGAAAGGAAAGTCTAATTTATAAACTTCAACATCTTTAAAGCCAGAAAAATTCAAAGCCTTTTCAAGTGAAGACTTTGAGAACCTTAAAAAGTGGTGAGGGGGATAGTCCCAATGAAAATAATTCTTCCAATCCATCTCTACAAATAAACGTTCCCTATTTGGCACGCTTCCCGCTATGTATCCTCCTTCCTTCAAAAGCCCTTTTACCATTTCCAGAAATTCCCTTGGTTTATCCTGATGTTCTAAAACCTCAAAAAAGGTGATCACATCAAACTTTAAGTTTTTCTCTTTAGCGTATTCATGGAACTCTTCCAAGCTCATGGCAAAAACAGTATCAATACCGAGGTTTCCTTTTACATTCTCTACAGATTTTTTGTCAAAATCTATTCCCCATACTTCAAAGCCCTTTTCCTTAGCATGTCTTAAAAATCTTCCGTCTCCACAACCCACATCTAAAAGCTTTCCTCTTACATTAGAGGGAAAATATTTAAAAAATGCTTTGTGGTATTCGCGAAGCTTTGTTCCTACACTTTCGTGGAATGCAATGTAGTTTTCAAAAACCTCGCTTTCGTAGAATTCTGGGATTATCTTTAGTGGCTCCCACCAATGGACATCGCAGTTTTGGCACTCATAGCGTTTGTATTCTTGGTTGCTATAAGGAGAAACATAAGTTTCTTTAAAATTCCTTTCTTCAACCTCTGTGTAGCATATGGGACATTTGAGTTTATCCATGGCTTTTTATTTTATTTTAACATACTCTCCTCCACCTAAGACATCGCTTTTAGAATAGACCCAAGCATCCAGAAGCTCCAGAGAGTAGCATAAACAGTGAATGCTTTCTTTACTAAGCCCTTCCTCCGCAATTTAA
>JBMSAU010000070.1:0-22559 GCA_049414625.1 Thermodesulfobacteriaceae bacterium | reverse complement strand
TTCCCTTTTTCTAACTCTTTTAGCTTTTTGTATGCCACTCGGATGGCTGAGGATTGCTTACGCATAAGCTTTATGAGTTTTTCTTTGTCTTCCTTTTTCAGTTCGAGCTTGAACTGAAGGCTAACAAACATCAGGGTTAGATTTTAGAGAAAAAACCTTTTTGTATCAATGGGTTTGTATTTTTTGAACAGCCCCATTTTTTCTTCTTGACTTTTAGGAAGAGTATCTTATGTTTTATTAAAAGGCTTAAAATTAGAAGGAGAGGTGGGAAGCACATGAAGATAAAGGTTTTTATTCATGGCATAGCGGTAGACCCGGTTTCAAACAGTCCTGTCATGCTTCTTAAGGAAGAAAAGGGCAATAGAATACTTCCTATATGGATTGGGGTCCTTGAGGCTACATCCATAGCTTCAAAGCTTGAGAACATCCAGTTCCCAAGACCGTTAACCCATGACCTTTTGAAAAACATCTTAGACCTTCTTGGCATTAAAGTGCCAAAGGTTGAGATCGTTGACCTCAGGGATAACACCTACTACGCCTTGATCACCTTAGACATTCAAGGACAGCTCGTAGATATTGACGCAAGACCAAGCGATGCCGTAGCCTTAGCCCTAAGGACAGGTGCTGAGATCTATGTAGCAGAAGAGGTGATGAAGAAAGGGCAAACCTTCACCGAATCTCCTGTTGAACCAAAAGAAACCATCGTTGGAGCAACAGAAAAGGATAAGGAAAAACTTAGCGAAATTCTCGAAGAGCTTGACCCAACCCATTTCAAATACAAGATGTAGGTTGCGAGTTTGTTTGACCTTCACTGTCATTCCGTCTTTAGCGATGGTGAGCTAATTCCTGCTGAACTTTGGCGAAGGGTTCAAACGTTAAACTATGAAGCTGTCGCCATAACCGACCATGTAGACCATTCAAACTTTGAGCAGGCTATAAAGTCGCTTCTTAAGTTTAAAAAAGTAATCCAAGAGAAGCTACCCCTTTTTATCGTCGGAGTTGAGCTAACCCATGTCCCCCCAGATTTGATCCCTGAGCTTATCAAAGAATGCCGAAAGGCTGGGGCTGAGCTCGTAGTCGTGCATGGAGAGACAATAGCCGAGCCTGTTGCCGAGGGGACAAACCTTGCAGCAATAGAGGGAGGAGCAGACATCCTTGCTCATCCTGGTCTTATAACTGAAGAAGAAGTAAAGCTTGCCGTAAAAAAAGGGGTATTTCTTGAGGTTTCGGCAAGGAAGGGGCATTCTTTAACGAACGGCCATGTGGTGAGCTTGGCTAAAAAGCATGGGGCAAGCCTTGTCATCAACTCCGATGCCCATAGTCCAAGCGACTTGATGAGCAGAGATTGGGCGATGAAAGTTGGTTTAGGAGCAGGGTTAACACCCGAGGAAGTTGAAAGGATATGGAACATTGCCAGAGAGAGGTTGATAAAACCGCTCTTGACAAAGAGGTAGTAAAGAAATTAAAAGAGCTCTTTCTGGCGAAGGGCTATCCGGAACAATCTCTTAAAACTTTTGTCCCCTTTACCTTTACTTTTAACGACACAACCTTTAACCTCATCCTCCCTTTAATCGTGGAGGTTAAAGAAAGGTGTATCTTACTTTGCCATTATAAATCATCGGTCCGAGGACTTTTGTCCTTTGAGAGAGAAGCTTTAGCCCTTGCTCGAGTGTTTTCCTCGCCCCCGCCAAAGTATGCCCTATTGACCAACCTGGAAATGTTTATTCTCATAGATGTAAGGTCTGGAAAATATGAGATAGGTGGTTTCGAAAAAATACCAGATTATAATCAAAATATCTTATTAGTCCAACCTTTTGATGATGCATTCTTTGACCCAAATGTTGAAAGAAGACTGCTTTATCTTTATCTCTCAAGTGGTTGACCAATTTAGAAAAGTCTTCCCCTGGATGGGGTTTTAGAATGATTATTTAGCAAAGCGTCTTTGTCTTTGAACTTCGTAGAGAGCAATGGCTACAGCCTGCGCTACATTTAGGCTTTCCATCCTTGGGCTTATGGGTATTTTGGCTAAAAAATCACATTTCTTAAGAAGCGAGGGTCTAATTCCTGAGCCTTCGCTTCCTGCAATGATGATTAAGGGGAGGCAAAGGTCAAGGTCAAAAATATTCGTTTCTGTCTTATGAGTTAGCCCAAGCACATAAACCCCAAGCTTTTTAAAATAAGAAATGGCATGCTTGAGGTTTGTGACCTTAGCTATGGGTATTTTGAAAGCTGCTCCGGATGAGGCTTTGATAACCGTTCCTGTTACTTCGCAAGCCCTATGCTTTGGTATGACAATTCCATGGGCAAACAGGGCTACAGCTGACCTAATGATTGAGCCAAGGTTCTGGGGGTCGGAAATACCATCAAGAGCAAGAACAAGCGGTGTCTCATGGGATAAAGTCCAAGACATTTCTATATCTTCAAGGGAAGCATACTGAAATTCAGAGATATAGGCTACTACGCCTTGCGTGTTTGCTTGAGGCGGGACCTTTGGGGGATGAAAGTTAGGATCATCAACTATCTTAACCTGAATTTCATGATTTTTGGCAAGTTCTAATATCCGGTAGACCTTACCTGAAAGGACTTTTTTAAAGATGATGATCCTTTCTATACTTTGAGGATTTTCTTCTAAGGCTTCTAAAACTGGATTTATTCCCCAGACAACCATGGCTTAATTATAGTAGAGCTTTGGATCTTATAAAAGGCAAAAGCTATTCTTTCTGTTTATGTTGAAAAGGAAAAAAAACATTAGGACACGGTAGAGTAAGTTTTTTTCTTAAGGTGTCTTGACTAAGATTATTTTAAAAATTATACTGAAATTGATGAAAAATAAGGAAATTGCGGAAATCTTTAGACAGGTTGCCCAACTTCTTGAAATAAAAGGGGATAATCCCTATCGAATTCGGGCTTATGAGAAGGCAGCTCAAACTCTCGAGGCATTAGGCGTTGATGTTGAGGAGCTTGCCAAAAAGGGGAAGCTCACTTCCATTCCTGGAATCGGAGCTGATTTAGCCAGTAAAATTCAAGAAATTCTTCGAACCGGAACGCTTTCGCTTCTTGAAGAGCTAAAAAAGGAAATTCCACCGGCGCTGTTAACCTTTTTGCAAATTCCAAGCCTTGGACCAAGAAAAGTTAAAGCCATATACGACAAATTTGGAATAACAACCCTTGAGGAATTGGAAAAACTTTGTCTTGAGCATAAGATTGCAAGGCTTCCGGGGTTTGGATTTAAGACCGAAGAAAACATCTTAAAGGGTATTAAACTTTTAAAGGAAAAGAGAGGAAGGCGTCCCCTTGGTGAGGTCTTGCCCTATGCAGAGGAAATAGTTGAGTTAATCAAAAGTAAGGCACCTCTGGAGAACATCGCCATAGCAGGGAGCATTAGAAGAAGAAAAGAAACCGTAAAAGACATTGATGTATTAATTACATCTAACCATCCAGAAAAGGTGATGTCCTTTGTTGCTAATCTTCCTCAGGTGGAAGAGGTCATTGCCTTTGGGGAAACAAAGACAAGCGTTAGGCTGAAAATAGGAATTCAGATGGATGTTCGAGTTGTCCCTCAAAACTCTTGGGGAGCTGCTTTAGCCTATTTTACTGGCTCGAAGGCTCATAACATCAGGGTGCGAGAAATAGCTTTAGAGCAGGGGCTTAAGGTTAACGAATACGGAGTTTATCGTGGAGAAGAATGGATCGCCGGAAGAACAGAAGAGGAAGTCTATGGAGCTTTGGGGCTTCCCTGGATCCCTCCTGAGCTAAGAGAAGACCAAGGAGAAATAGAAGCTGCCTTAGAAGGGAGGCTTCCAAGGCTTGTAGAGTATAATGAAGTCATAGGAGATGCCCATGTCCACTCTAAGTACAGCGATGGGGCTTCAAGCCTTGAAGAAATAATGAACTATGCGGAAAAGCTTGGGCTTTCTTGGGTTGCCGTATGCGACCATTCGCAGGGTCTAAAGGTTGCAGGCGGAGTGCCAGTTGAAGACCTTTTTAAAAAGAAAAGGCATATTGAAGAGCTAAATCAAAAAAGCAAAAAGGTAAAGCTCATTTTTGGGGCAGAAGTTGACATCAACTCTGATGGCACCTTAGATTATCCGGATGAGGTCTTGAAGGAAATTGATTTTGTCATAGCGGCCATTCACACCGGATTTCAGCAGGATGAAAAACAGATCACTGAAAGAATAATTTCAGCTTTAAAACACCCCTTGGTTCATGCCGTTGCTCATCCAACGGGAAGGCTTATCAACGAGCGTGAGCCCTATGCTGTAAACTTAAAAGAGGTTTTTGAGGCTGCCAAAAACTACGGAAAAGCTTTAGAGGTCAACGCCTACTATAAAAGGCTTGACCTTCCTGATATCTATGTTCGTACTGCGCGGGATATGGGGATTAAGCTCATCATCGGGACAGATGCCCATATCGTAGACCAGATGAACTATCTCAGCTTAGGAACTGCAGTAGCAAGAAGAGGCTGGTGCGAGAAGGAAGACCTTCTCAATACCTTGAGTTATGAGGAGTTTATGGCTTGGCTTAAAAAGGTAAGGAAGACCTAACAGTGTATCAACTTCAGTTTCCAGTTAAAGAATTCGTTAAAAGGCAAGTTTTAACTGTAGAAGAAAAGACAACTCTTAAAGAGCTTATTGAGGCGTTTCGTAGGTCTAATAATCACTTTGCCATAATCTTAAGAGAAAAACGCCCCGTAGGAATAATAACGGAAAGAGACATCCTTAGAGCCCTATTTAGTAACTATCCTTTGAATGCGTCTATCACTCCTTTAATCAAGCGGGACCTTATTAAGATTGAAGAAAACAACATCGTTCTTAAGGCCTTTCAACTGATGACAGAAAATTTCATTAGGAGACTGGTCGTTGTTGATGCTGAAGGGTATTTCAAGGGTGTGTTTACTCAAGAAGATTTTATGAAGCTTTCTGAAGCTGAGATATTCCGCGGTGAGGGGAAGGTTAGAGATATTGTAGAAAATAAAAGTATGGATTTAATCTATGCTACATCCGACGAGACTGTAAAGTCAGTTTTAAGTAAAATGTCCATGTACAATGTTGGAGCTATACCCATTCTTGACGAAAATAAACATCCTGTAGGGATCATAACCGAAAGAGATATTCTTAATTTAGAACCTAACGACCTTGATAAAAAAGTTGTAGAAATCGGTAAAAAGAAGGTAATAACTATCAAGATGAACGAGCCTATTCTTAAAGCAGTAAACTTGTTTAAGGAACATGGTATCAGACATTTATTAGTAGTTGATAACGAAGGAAAGGCTATTCAAATTCTATCTCAAAGAGATATGTTCGATAATCTTAGTCAAACATATGCCGAATTTTTGGAAGAATCCTTAAGAAATTTTAAAAAGTTCATAGATTTAATTCCTGAAATAGTTTTAGAGCTTACTGACTGTAGCAAGGAATGCAAAATAACCTGGATGAATGAGTTTGCTAAGAACAATCTTGGTGAGGATTATTTGAATAAAGAGATCTATTATTTATTTGATAGCAAGGTTTGGGATAGGGTCTACGGAGCATTGCTTAAAAGTAGAATTTTATACAAAGAAATAATCAAAGACAATAAAGGAAGAACATATGAAATCTCTGCAACCTACATTGATGTAGGAAAAAGAGAGGCAAAAATAAAAATTTTTCTTAAAGATTTAACATCTTACCTACAAAAAGAAGAAGAATTCCAACAAGAACTTCGTTTCTTAAAGACTTTTTTAGATAATTCTTTAGACCTAATTTTTGTCATCGATGAAAAGGGGAACATAGTTTTTGCTAATGAATCTTTTAAAAAATTTCTTGGTTATACAGATGAGGATTTACAAAATTTAACGATCTACGATATTGTTCTTTTATCACCTGAAGAATTAAAGAAGAACATTGATTTGATATTTAGCAAGGGATTGATTATAGAAGGAGAAAGAAAATATAAAGACAAATATGGTAATGTTTATACTGTGGAAATTAAAGCTAAGGGGGTCGTTATTAATAGTCGTAAATTGATAATTATCAATGCAAGAGAAATAAGTAAAGAATTAGTCGTTAGAGAAGAATACGAAAAGCAGGTAAAAAGGTACAAAGAATATGTAGACTTTATTAATAAGATTGGATATCTCTCAGAAAAAGAAGACCTTTTGAAAACCTTGGAAGATACCTTTCTAAAGTATGCTGAGGTGTTTCATCTTTTTGAGTTTGATAATGAAGAAAAGAAGGTATTAAGCTCTTATTTGGCTGGGGATAAGAGTTGCTGGGAAGATTGTATGCAAGTTGAAATTGAAAAATGTCTAGTGTATAAAAGCGGGACTCCGCTAATTATTACAACTCAAGGGGTCTGTCCTAAATTGCCTTCATCATATTATGTAGTGTGTTTACCCATTCTTTTTGAAGGTATGGTTCAGGGGGTAATTAGTTTAGTTAGAAAAACGCCTTTTCAGGAAGAAGAGGTAAAGTGGTTCCAAGACCTTATTCAAGTTTTTAGTTCAAGATATCATTTAGTAAAGCTAAAAACCGAGCTTGAAGAGCTTTCCGTCAAAGATCCACTTTTAAAGATTTTTAATCGCAGATTTATTCAAACTCTATTAGATAAAGAAATCAAAAGAATAGAAAGGCACGGAGGCTATTTTAGCATAATCCTTACCGACCTTGACGACTTTAAAAAAGTAAACGATACCTACGGGCATAGCATCGGGGATGAGGTATTAAAACTCTTTACCAAGGTTGTTAGTTCTCAAATAAGAGAGATGGATGTGTTTGCCAGGTGGGGTGGTGAGGAGTTTCTTATTTTTCTTCCTAAAACTACCAAGGAACAGGCTAAAATTGTAGCGGAAAGGGTCCGAAAAAAACTGTCTGAATCTTACCTATACATCGATGAAGCACGAAGGGTAAAGGTCACCGCCTCTTTTGGAGTGGCAACTTTCCCTGATGATGGAGTAACCTTAGATTGGCTTCTAAAAGTTGCCGATGAAAGGCTTTATAAAGCAAAGTCCTTAGGAAAGAACTGCGTGGTAAGTGATTAGTTCTAAAAGTTCTAAGGCTTTCATTGAACTAAAGAACGTCTACACAAACAACCTAAAAGGCTTTTCGGTTAAGATCCCTCTTAAAGCCTTAACCGTTATTGTTGGACCATCAGGCTCGGGGAAGAGCTCTCTTGCCTTCGATACTCTTGCCAAAATCGGACTTCAGAGGCTTAAACATCTCCTAAACTACAGTTCACCAGTTTTAGCTGAGGAGGGCATAAAGGCAGAAGTTTCTGGGGCGATTCCACCCGTTATTGCTTTAGCTCAAGGGGTTAGAGATTGGTATCCTTATAAGCTTGTTGGCGAGCTTCTTGGTTTATACCCTTTTCTTAACAACCGCTTTATGCGAGAAGGGGAATACTTTTGTTCAGCTTGTAAAGGATATACTCGCTATACTCCTTTTACTGAAGTCGTATCCTTTTTTGAAGCCCTACAAGAAGGTACGAAATTCTATTTTCTTCTCCCCCTGCAAATGACCTCTAAAGAGAGGCTTAGGTATCTTTACGAGCAGGGATTTACAAGATTTTTAGTGGGGGAGAGGGAATGGGATGTGTCGGAAATGGGGTTTCCCCCGGAGGGCAAGAAAGTCTATCTTTTACTTGACCGAATGGTAAAGAAAAGCGAGGCTTTAGGACGGCTTTTTGAAAACATTCGCCTTTCTCGAGAGATAAACGGAGGCTTGTTTATTCTAAAGTTTCTCGATGGAGAAGAGCGGATTTTTAATCTTCAAGCAAACTGTGCCTTCTGCGGAAGTCCGCTTATAACCTTTTTTAAGAAATGTGAAGCCTGCAGAGGAATAGGCTATAAAGAAGGGAAGGAATGTCCAATCTGCAGCGGGCTAAAGTTAACTCCTCAGGTTCTTGAAAGTAAACTTTTTGGTAAAAAAATCAGGGAAATTTTAACCTTACCCCTTGGAGATAGCCTTCAAATCCTGCAAAAGAGTCTTTTAGAAAAAGTGCAGAGGTTTAAGGTAGAGTATCTAAGCCTTTCTACCCCAGTCTTTAAGCTTTCGCTTGGCGAGAGGAAGGTCCTTGAGCTCATTTTACTCTTTTCTTTAGACCTTACCGACCTCCTTATAGTTCTTGATGAACCAACGCTTGGTCTTGATCTAGAAAGAAGGCTTATTCTTCTAAGCTATCTTCGAGAATTGGTTGAGATGGGCAATACCTTGGTTGTGGTTGAGCATGACCCCATTTTTATCAGGTCGGCAGATTATATAATAGAGCTAGGGTTTAAAGGGAAGGAAGGGGGCTATCTTCTTTATCAAGGAGAAACTTCGGAGTTTGTCTCTTATGCGACAACTTTAACCGCTAAACTTTTAAGAGGGGAAGAAAAGATTGAAATACCTTATACTGAAGAAGGTGAAAAAAAGAGCTTAAGCATCGATGGGGAAGAGCTATCCCTTTTTCTTCAGAATATAAACTTATTTATCCCAGACTTTTCAAATCAAAACGAGAAAATTTTCATAACACTGATAGAAAAATTGAGAGAGGAAGGTTTTAAGATAATGTTTGTGGATGAGGTTTCTTCAAAGGTTAAGGATGAGGTTTTGATAAGCTATTTGAAGCTTTGGGATAGTCTAAGGGAGGTTCTTCTTCTTTTGCCAGAAAGCCGAGCCAAAGGATTAACCAAGAGACATTTTAGCTTTCATACTAAGGAGGGTGTTTGCCCAAACTGCCAGGGGAAAGGATATGTTTTCCAAGAATTTGAAGGGAAAAGGGAAAAGACAATATGTGAAGAATGTCTTGGTAGAAGGTTAAATCGGGAGGTTTTAAATTTAGTTTATAAAGGATATAAGCTGCAGGATATTTTAGACTTTACCATTGAGGAATTTAAAGAGGTCTTTGCGAGATTACCCAAAGTGCAAGAAATTTCCCTTTATGCGGAGAAAGCAGGAGTTGCTTATCTTCGGGTTTCCCAAAGCTTGAAAGAGCTCTCGGGAGGAGAAAGGGTCCGGGTAAACCTTGTTCGGATGTTGGTGGAAGGGGGGAAAGGGGATTTTTTAGTCCTTTTTTATCCTTTTCAGGGGCTTCATTTGAAGGATGTAGAAGGTTATTATGATTTTTTGCATTATTTAGCAACGAATAAACAGCTTACAATCATCATCTATGATCCGAGTCCAGTTGCTCAGATTTTTTGCCAAAAAGTCATCAATCCTAATCCTCAGGGAGGTTTTACTAAAGAGGAAATATTGAATTTATATAATTTGAATTTATATAATCTTTTTTACTTTAAAAATTGATTTTTAAGTTCAAAAGAAAAAGAATTAGCTTGTTTACACAAGCTAAATGAGAATTTTTGGATAATTTGGGGAGATTTTACTGAAACATAAACTTGACAGACATTGAAGGTCAATTATTAAAATTAATATTCTATTCTTGCTAAGGGGGAGGAGATGCCCCTAGGAGAAACCTTAAAGGAATGGTATCGGGTTATTTTTAAAGAGAACTATAGTCCGGTAGTTGGCGGTATCTTACTTGCTCTGTTGGTTATCCTTTTAGAGATGTGGTATTGTCCCTGGGGTATTGTTGGCGGGCTTCGTAATTGGGGAGAATGGGTTCTTTATGGAGTTGGACTTTTAGAGGAAGCACCGTCTCATCCACTTTGGTTTTATTCCTCGGTGCTAAACATAGGTCTTGTTCTTGGAGCTTTTATTTCAGCCTGTTTAGCCCAAGAGTTTGGGATAAAGATTCCATCACTACTTGAAATAATTAAAGCCGTAGTTGGTGGGATTTTGATGGGGGTTGGTTCAGCCTTTGCTTTTGGTTGTAATATTGAGGGATTTTACATGTCTATAGCTAATCTTTCAGCAAGTGGAATAACTATGTTACTTGGACTTATGATAGGTATTTTTCTTGGCATAAAATATTTTTTCTGGGAAAAAGAACGGTTTGTTTTTAAGTATGAACGAATAATTGATACCCGGAAAATTTCACCATTTTTGGTAATAATTGCTTTGTTGATTTTCTTATGGGGTTCTTATGTCTATCTTAGAACCGAAAATAAAGATGGACAATTTCTTTTAGGTTTATTGTTAATTAGCACTGCTATCGGTTTTGTCATACATAGAATGAGGTTTTGCATGGTGAACATCTTTAAAGAGCCTTTGTTTTCAGGGGACATAACTATGGCTAAAAAATTTGCCTTAAGTCTCTTTCTTGTCTCCTGTGGTCTTCTATTCATTAAAATGATGGATTTAAAAGATCCTTTAGCTAATGTTTATCCTACATTCTTTCAAGGGAGTTTAATAGGTGGAATAATCTTTGGTTTTGGTATGATGATAGCAGGTGGATGCGCTGTAGGTGTGCTATGGAGAATGGCAGAAGGAGAGATAAAACAATTTATTGTGGTATTCTTTTTTGCTTTGACCTACACTGTTTTCAGATATTATTTTGATTATGTTTGGAAAGTTTGGGATAAAGGTTTATTAGGAGTTTCAATTTTCCTTCCTAATTTGTTTGGTTATGTTGGAAGTTTTATAATTATTTCTATAATAATCTTTTTATGGTATGGTTTTATATTTTATAGATTAAAAGCTAAAAGAATTTATTGGAGGTAAAACTTGTCCCATCAATCAAGTATTAAAAGTGACGAAATTCTTGATTGTCGAGGTCTTTATTGTCCTATTCCTTTATTAAAAGTTAAAAAAACTATCGATAGATTACAACCAGGACAGATTTTAGAAGTATGGGGGACAGATCCTGCTACAAAGATAGAACTTCAAAAATTTTGTGAGAAAGAGGGTTATAAGCTAATAGAAATAATAGACACAGAAGGGTATTTTAAAATGTTTTATAAAAAAGTAAAAAGGAGGTGAACTATGGCTAAGGATCCAGAGAAATTAGGAATATTTGTAACTTCACCTTTACACATGGATAAATTAGTAGAAATTGTTAGAGCAGCTTATCGAAAGGGTAAAAAAGTAAAGATTTTTTTTACTTTTAAAGCAACTTTATTAGTCCTCCATCCCTTTTTTGAAGAGTTAAAAAAAATTGTTCCTGAAGATGATTTAGGAATTTGTGCGGCAGCTTTTGCTTGCGAAGGTTTTGAACCAGAATTTCATGCTGCAGGACTAACTCAAAAACAGTTGACAACTCAATCTTTTCATGGTACAATTTTAGAAGAGGTAGAAAAGTACATAGTATTGTAGTAAAATATTTTAGGGAGGTATGAAGTATGAGCCTTAAGGTCTGTTTTTTAATAGCTAATAGGGTGTATATCTCTGATGGTATCAGGTCTGCTTTAGGTCTAGCGGTTCATAATATGTATTCTTATACATTTATTTTTTATCAAAAAATGCCACCTAAAAGTGAGTATCTGGAGGAGAATCTCGCTTGGGTGCGTGATATGGAAGGCGAAGTTTATGCTGTTGTAGATACCATGGATGAAGAGACCAAAAAGTATAATCTTGAAGATTGGGGGCTTGCGGAAGCAACATTGGATGATGTAGTCGAAAGGATCCTTGAATGTGATTTTGTGGTGGGTTATGGTCTTCCAGCGCAAAAGATTCCAGCTCCACCTCAGTGTGCTTAGAGAACACTTTTAGAGGAGGTAGATGAGTATGAAGATACTTTGCATATACCGGCACCAACAAAGTAAAGAAAATGAAGATATAAAAAGGATTGTTGAAAAGATAAAAGAAAAGGGACACGAAGTAGTAGAGTTTGACCTTTTTTCAGCTCGAACTGACGAAGATTTTGAGAGACTGATAGATTTAATCTGGGAAGCTGATAAAACCATATCTTGGTGGTAATAAAATAAATAGTTAAAAATATAGTTAAGCAAAAGGAGGGGGTAATATGAACGAAAAAAGAAATCAATTATGGGCGCTGGGAATACTGTTGTTTCTAATAATTATAAGTATTGTTTATTATCAAATAAATCATTACTTTATATATATTGTGGCTTATACTTGGTTTGGGGTGGCTTATGGGATGATGTTACAGTATGGTAGATTCTGTTTTGCTTCTGCTTCAAGGGACCTATTTATAGCTGGAGTTCCAAGGATGGCTGTAGGTGTGATCATTGCGCTAATATTTTTTAGTTTAGTTCAGGCAATTCTTGATACCTTAGGTCACACCACCTTTCACGCTGCTCCATTTATAGGTCTTCCTATGTTTATATCAGGTTTAATTTTTGGGGTTGGTATGGTGTTGGCTGGAGGTTGTGCTTCAGGGTCATTGTATAAGGTAGGTGAAGGAAATATAGGTAATTTAGTTGCGGTGCTTTTTGGATTATGCCTGGGGCAAGCGATTTTTGTGGACCTGGGTGGAGTTTTTGATAAATTAGTGCCATCTTCTTGGGAACAATCTGCCTTATCAAAGGGGATTCCTTCATACATAGTTCAGGATGGATGGTTTGATAAGTATCTTGCAGGTTATGTGTGGAATAAACCTGCAATAAGGGTATCGGACCTTATTGGACTTCCAGAACCTTGGAATTTCTTTATTGGAAACTTTCTTCTTGTGGCAGTTATTCCTAGTCTATTGCTCCTTTTATTGATTTATGTAAAGTATGTCAGAAAGAGTTTCTTAAAGAAAAGAGCTAAAGCCAAGGGTGGTCAGACGAACATTAAAGATGAGTTAGCTGGCTTTTGGAGCATGATTACTGCATCCAAAAGAACATCATTAATGGGTGTGCTCATTGGGATAACTGCTGGGGTTCATATTATGGTGATGAAGGGATTGCAGTTAAAGTTTGAAGTAGGAAACTTTGGGGAGATTTTAACAAGATTGGGATATATAAAAGATGTCTCCTTAGTAGGCACTGTTTTTGACCCTGGCTATTGGTACATTACCACTCAGGAAGCTCAAATTGGAGCTTGGTTCCTTGAAAAATTAGGTTGGAACATGCATGATAATATCTTTTTTGCTATTAATAATGGTATTCCTAATCCGTTGTTAAACCCTGCCTTAATGATGTCAATTGGAATTATCCTGGGGGCTATGATAATGGCTCGTCTTAATAATGAATTTTCCTGGAAATTACCAAAGGGTGAAATGTGGTTATGGGCTCTGCTTGGTGGTATATTAATGGGTTTTGGTTCAAGACCATCCTTAGGATGTAACATTGGAGCTTTCTTTATAAGAGCAGCTGGTGGGGATCCAAACGGCTGGGTTTACGCTGCTGGTATGATTGCAGGGGCTTTTATTGGAGCAAGGTTCTTTAGTTGGTGGACTGAAAGAAAAATTCAGGTGTAATGCGTATGAATAGACGATTGCTCCATAGGTTCCACTGGGTTAATAAAAAAAGCGGATATGTTGGGGCGAGCGGAGGAAAGCCCTGCTACAACATTAGAAAACCTGCCGATTGTTCCCAGGATTGAACTTTTTATAGGACAAATATTGTATGCTCATACATTTACTAAAAACATAAAGGAGGTGTGGAGATGGCGGTAAAGTTTGAAAAAAAAGGAGAAGGAACCTATCTTTTGGATTGTAGAGGTTATGTTTGTCCTCATCCACAACTTTATACAAAAAAATACTTAGAAAAACTTGCAGAAGGAGAAATTTTGGAGGTTGTTTTTGATAATCCTTCTTCAGCTGAAACTATAATTCAACTTTGTGATAGGGAGGGGCACGAAATTTTAGAGCAAAAAAAGGAAGGAAAAGATTTCATATTCGTTATTAAAAAAGGCTAAAACTAATGTTTTAAAAAGAAGATTTAGTTTTTAGAAGAGGGGGGAATAATGGATAGAGGAGTTCGTTATTTAGTTTATGTAATTGTTCTGTTAGCGATTGGTCTAATAATTATTTACAGTCATACAGGATTACCCACAAAAGAAAAAGCACATGAAACAGTTGTGCCTGGTTATGGAGCGGGTGTTGTAAGTCCATTAACTCCAATGTTAGGTTTTGTTTCGCTACCAATACAACCAGGAGAAGAAGAAATTCCTCAGGGAGCTAATCCACAAATACTTGTGGAACCATCTGAATTAAAAAAACATTTAAATGACTGGATAATAGTTGACTGTAGAGAATGGGAATTGTATGAAATGGGACATATTCCTAATGCGATACATTTAGGTGAAAGTTGTAATGACTTTTTTAGAGAGGAATTAGAAATACCTGGAGTAGGAGTAGTTGGGGAGTTTAAGGTCCCCTCTGTAGAAGATCTAGAGAAAAGGTTGAGCGAAGTTGGTATAAGGATGGACAAGACTATAGTGTTTTACGATGCCGCAAAACCCTCTGAGGATGTGCCTGGCTTATATGGATTGATGGCCGGTTATGCTTTTGTCCCCTTTTGGTTTATGGAGTGGCTTGGTCATAAGGATGTTAGAGTTTTAAACGGAGGTATTGAGGCTTGGATAGCTGAAGGTTTGCCTCTTGAGACAAAGATAAATAAGCTTCCACCTTCTAATTTTAAAGCTAATGTTGTAAGAAATAGGCTTGCAACCACTGAAGATGTTTTAAAAATAGCCAAGGGTGAGTTGAAGGCTCAATTAATAGATGCAAGAACGCCCGATGAATTTTTAGGTAGGGTAAAAGCACCAAGTCCCGCCGTTGCAGAGAGGATAAAGCGTGCAGGCAGAATACCTAACACTATTAGAAACATCCCTCATAGTTATATGTTCATAGACCCTCCTAATGACTTTAGACTTAGGCCGCTCTATCAATTGAATAGACTTTATCAGGGTCTTAATAAGGAAGAGTGGACAGTTTTTTACTGTGTAACAGGGACAAGGGCAAGTTTAGCCTATTTTGTTGCTCGTCTTCTCGGGTTTAAAAATCCAGCTCTTTATCATGATAGTTGGATTGTTTGGGGGAATAATGAAACCTTACCGGTAGTCAAATGATAAACTTTAATAAACTTTAGACGATTGCTCAATAGATTCCACTGGGTTAATAAAACAAGGAGGATATGTTGGGGCGAGCGTAGGAAAGCCCTGCTACAACATTTGGTAACCAGCCGATCGCCCCTAGGGTTGAACCTCTTATAAGCTAAACACTGTTTGCTCATACATTCATTTTATGTGGAAAATAGACAATGCCACAGAAAGAACATTTTAGGTCAAATATTAGAAATTAATTGAAAACCAAGTAGATTTTCGTATTGAGCGTGATGAAGAAAGAAATTATTATCTTAGGCGGAGGACTAGCTGGCCTTTCTGCAGGGTATCATTTATCTTTACTGAATAAAGATTTAATAGTGCTTGAAGAATCTAATCAAGTTGGGGGTCTTGCTAAGACCATTGAATATGGAGGCTTTCGTTTTGACTTAGGTGGGCATAGATTTTTTACTACAAATAAAGAAATTGAAAAACTTGTCAAAGATTTGTTGGGAGATGAGCTCTTAATTGTATTTAGAAGAAGCAAAATTTATCTTAAAGGTAAATATTTTGATTATCCTTTGAACCCTAAAAACATTATTGATGGGTTGGGAGTAAAAGAAGTATTAAAAGCTTTTTTTGATTTTTTGTATGAGAAATGTAAAATAAATAGAAACAACGCAGAGGTTGTTTCACTTGAGGACTGGGTTATTTCGCGATTTGGTAAACGTTTGTATGAACTTTTTTTTAAAGAATACAGCGAGAAAGTATGGGGAATTCCTTGTAATAGAATAAGTGCTGAATGGATAAGTCAACGAATACAAGGTCTTTCTTGGAAGTCCCTTATTAAAAGTGCTTTATTCAAACATTCAGATAGCATACCTACACTAATTGATAAATTCTTATACCCTTCACATGGAATAGGAAGAATTGCTGATAAACTTGCAGCAAATATAATAAAAGCAGGTAATAAAATCAATTTAAATTGCAAGGTAGAAAAAATAATTTGGGAGGGAGATAGGATTAAAGGAGTATATGTAAAAGAGGGAAAGGTATACTATTATATTGAAGGAGAAAAATTTATTTCTACAATTCCAATTACTTCATTAATTAAATCTTTGTTCCCAACCCCCCCTGATGATATACTAAAGATAACTTCATACTTAAAATACAGAAATCTTCTTTTAGTAGCAATTTTTCTTAATAAACCTAGGTGCACAAACTGTACTTGGATTTATTTTCCTGAACAAGAAATTCCCTTTGGAAGGATTCATGAACCAACTAATTGGAGTATTGATATGGCACCAGAAAAAAAAACTCTTATTGTTGCAGAGTATTTTTGCAATGAAGAAGATGAGATTTGGCAATTAAGTGAGGGTCAGTTAATAGAAAATACAATTATATACTTAGAAAAAGTAGGAGTCATAAAAAGGATAGAAGTTTTGGATGGAAAATTAATTAGAGTTCCTATGGCATACCCTCTTTTTGACACAGATTATAAAAGATATTATGCAAAAGTAATTGATTACTTAAGCAGGTTTAAAAATCTCTTTCTTGCTGGTAGAACAGGGATGTTTAAATACTACAACATGGATAAAGCAATCGAATCCGGAATTCAGGCTGCAAAAAATTCGCTGATAAATTAAGTATGAAGTGTGCTCTTGTAATTCCTCCTTGGAGACCTGAAGAGATATTCTCACCGAAAACAGTCCAATCTCAAATAAATTACTGGCAGCCTTTAGGAGTGCTTTATGTAGCTTCGGTCTTACGTCAGGCAGGACATGAAGTAAGGTTTTTTGATGGGAGCTTTCTCACTTATTCTCAGTTAGTGGAGCAAATAAGGACTTATAACCCAGAATTTATCGGGATTTATTCTACTACATTTGGCTGGCCTAAAGCAAAGAAGTTCGCCATGGATATTAAAAGGGAATTAAAAGATGCTTTTATTTGTGTAGGTGGACCTTATCCAATTGCTATGAAGGAAAAATGTTTCCATGATCCTGATTCTCAAGCGATTGACGCAATTGTAACAGGCGAAGGTGAGTTAACCTGCGTTGAACTTTTAGAAGCTTTAGAAAACGGAAGAGAGTTGAAAGGTATAAAGGGGGTTATATATCGCCAAAAAGATAAAATCATCATAAATCCAGATAGGGAATTAATTCAAAACCTTGATTTAATCCCCTTCCCAGCCAGAGACCTCTTAGGAGATCCCAATAAGTACATCCCACCTCCAGCTACTTATCGAAAAAAGCCAGTCGCAACGATGATAACTTCACGAGGTTGTAATAAAAGATGTATTTTTTGTTTTCAAATTGATAAAGAAAGAAAATATGGCGTGAGGTATAGAAGCGTTGATAATGTTTTAGCAGAAATTGAACATTTAGTTAAAGAAGGTTACAAAGAAATAAAATTTCTTGACGATACCTTCACTTCTGATTATCAAAGGGCAATGGAAATTGCACAGGAGATAAAAAGAAGGAAATTAAAAATCAGTTGGTTTGTTTCTGCTCGGGCTGATCAGGTAGATAGACCCCTTCTTCAAGCTTTTAAAGAGGCTGGCTGTTGGGCTATCCTTTTTGGAGCTGAAAGCGGAGTGCAAAAAAATCTTAACACCTTGAGAAAAGGGCTTACTCTTGAGCAGATTGAAAGGGCAGTTAAATTAGCAAAAGAGGTTGGTCTTCGAGTCAGTTTATCTTTTATGTTTGGTATTCCTGGTGAAACCTTTGAAGATGGGCTTAAGACCATAGAATTTGCCATAAAACTTGATCCCGATTTTGTAAATTTTCATGCTTTAACTCCTTTTCCAGGAACTTATCTTTGGGACAACTATGAAAAATATGGAAATATTTCTAACGATTACTCAGATTATACTTATCAAGGAGCAGCTTTTGTTCCTTTTACTCTCACCAGGGAACAGATTCAAACATTAAGGCAGCTTGCTTTTAAAAAATTTTATTCTCGTCCATCTTACATTTTAAAAAAAATATGTGATATTAGAAATTTACACGATCTGGTTCATTATTGGAAAGGGGCTAAAAGTCTTTTTTGGTTATGGTTAAAAAAAGATATATTTATAAAGCCAAAAGAAGTTTGAAATATTCCTTAAAAAGAGAAAAATAAGTTTTAGGATTAAAAAGAATGTTTATCATTAAATAACATTCATGAGTGCAATAGCAACCATTCTTAATCCTGGCGATTACTTGTTTTGTCCTTTGAGAGTTTAAAATTTTTTTGAGGTCATAATTTTGCTCTCTTAAGCTACCCAACAAGAACTCTTCAGAAAAATTCTCGCAAGGGAATACCTTTCCTGTATGAGTAATAGTAAGGGTAAGCCGTCCTGCATAACAAGGGAGAAATGTCTTTGATTCCTTAACTATTTTGTATATTAGACGAGACCTTAAAATATCCTGTGCAGCTTTAAGTCTTGCTCCTTTAAAGCTATACCTTTTTAAATTTTTCTGAAGTAACTTTGTGCAACGAAGATATAATTCAATATCAACATCTTTTAATTTCTTATCTATTTCACCTCTTATTAAAGAGATTGAGTGGTTTCTAACTCCTTTTAAAGAATTTACAAAATTGATAATTTCAGTAATTTTATTTTGATTAATAGAACAAAAAACTGTATTAAAACCGATTTCTAAATTTTTGAAAATAGCTGCTAGTTCGTTAAGATGATGATATGTTTCCATTACCTTTTCAAAACCATTTTTAACTCCTCTGATTAAATCATGTTCTAATCCAATCCCATCAAGGGAAAGTTTTACAACAATTATTGAATCTTTGCATAAGGAGAGGATTTTTTCTATTTGATTTAAAATTACATTTGGTTGAAGTCCATTAGTAGAATAAAGCATGATAAAAGGCTTATTTTTATTATAGAAGATTTTACTTATTTCAACTAAGTCTTCTCTTAGAAACACTTCTCCACCTGAAAATGAAATCCAAATTAACGAACCTATTGAGTTTGAAATCTTTTCGATTTCTTCAACTGTAAGGTCTGGTTCTTCTTTATTAAGGGTTAAATTAGGGTCACGTCGATAGAAACAAAAAATACAATTAGAATTACATTTTGATGTTAAGAAAATAGTTAAATATATAGGTTTTTTAAGAAAGATATAAGGAAAATACTTAAATAGTTTAAACATTTCGCATATTTCTCATAGTCTCTTTTATTTCTTTATTCACTAAAAATAATAATAATCCGGATATTCCCCCTATTAAAGCAACTAATGTGTATATGAATATATAGTAACTTACAGCTTTAAAAGTAAAAATAAGCCCCTTTTTACAAAACTTTTTTATTAATTCTTTGTTTATTAGTAAGATGATAGACAATAAAAGAACTAAAAGAATCAAAAGAAAACCTTTTTTGACAAAGACAAAAATTAAGAGAATAAAATAAATTAATATAAGAATTAATCCAGTAAGTTTAAATTCTATTGCTGCTGTGCCAGAGTCGGAAAATAGGTCTTTATTACTTAAAGAATAGATTGACCAATATAATGATTTTCTAAAGGCATTCTTAATAGATCTAATGAAATTAAAACCAAAATAATGCATAACTTGAAGTTTAGGATCCATTACAAGTGTATATCCCTTTCTTTTCATTCTATGAGAAAATTCTACATCTTCAAGAATAGGTAAAAATTTTTCTCGAAAGCCACCGCTGTTTTCAAAGTCGCAACGGGGTATTATCATTGCGTGAGTAGGTATATAATCTGGTTGAGGATTTTTTAGTTCGAAGTGATTCACAAAGATAGCTTGAAAGGTGCTAAAAAAAGATTTATCATAAGGTTCTGGTTTATAGGTACCTCCAACAATTAATTTATTCCAAGTATATTTTTTTGTAGTTTCTTCTACTATCCGCAATGTCTCTTCTTCTATTATACAATCAGCATCAACGAAGAATAGAAATTTACCTGTACTATTCTTTGCACCAATATTTCTTGCTTTTGAAGCTCCAAAATTACTCTCCAAACAAATCAATTTACAAGGATATTTTTTTATTCTTTTTACAGAATCATCAGTAGATCCATCGTCAACTACAATTACTTCTACTTTTTCTATCCAAAGTGGTGATGAAAATATATTTTGCAAAGTTATTTCCAAAATAAAACCTTTATTATAATTGGGAATTATTATAGAAATGGTCTTTGAATTACTACCCATTTTTTTTTATTAGCACTTTCTTTCAGTAGTCTTTCATTGATTGTGTAAAGACTTGAGAAAAAGGAAGAGGCATGATAGCCTCCCAACTTTATCAAGAGATTTTAGCTCCTTTACAACAGACTGTCAATATGTTACTCTAAAAATTTTTAGAAGCGCTTATGCTTGAAGAAAGAGAAGTTTACCTTGAAGAGACAGAAGATTATGCTAAAGGTTTTTATAGCAGAGATTTACTCCCAGCTTTAGGAGAGGTGAAGAAGGTTAAGGGTGCCTCGCGTAAGGAAAGGAAGTTTCCGTCCTGTCATACTTCCAGAAAAAAGAAAGGCTGGATTAGACCTTGCTGAAGTTGTAATAAGTCTTTATGCATCTGGGGTAAGCATGAGGAAGTTAGAGGTAATAGAGGTATTTCCGGATGAAGGATGAGTGGAAAGATTATTACATTTGACCTTGAAAGAGATGAATGAGAGGTTAAACTCAAGGATGTTAAGGGAATTTAACGAGATTGAATTGGGGAACTACCACGCCCCTCCCGGAGAAACTTTACACCATAAAAGCGGCACTATGACCGTAAGAGGATAATAGGTCAAAATGACTATTAATGAGAGAATAGACAAATTTAAAAGAAAAAGCTTTAGTGCTTTATTCAATTTTGACCCAAAAGAAAATTTTTATATATTTATGCTATCTGTATTATTTTTTATTTTACTCTTTATTTTTCGTTTTATTGATGATAACAAATTAGTCCCATGGTCCCAAGTATTTTCTGACAATTCTATTTCCTTTTTTATAATATTGCTATTTAGCCTCTACTTAGGTAATATATTTATTAATATTTTTCATGAAACACATACAAGAATCAATGAAAAATTTCTTTTTTTGCTAATTCCATTTTTATTTTTATTTTTTTTTGATATACCAGAACTAAATATAGATTCAGCAAGATATATTACTCAAGCTAAATATGTAAAAGAATTCGGAGTTTTTTATTTTTTACAAGAGTGGGGTAAAGATATATTTATATGGACAGACATGCCATTAATACCTTTTATTTATGGTATAATTTTCAAGCTTTTTGGAGAAGAAAGAGTTTTTATACAATTCTTTAATTCAATTTCTTTTACATTTTCAATACTTTTTACTTATTTATTAGGAAAAAGTTTATGGAACAGAGAGGTAGGTTTTTATGGTGGAGTATTGTTATTAAGCATCCCTTATCTTTATACACAGATTCCTTTAACATTAGTAGACATTTCAACGATGTCTTTCTTTCTACTTGCTCTTTATTCGCTTTTAAAAGCGATAATGAAAGGTGGAAAATGGCTTCTTTTTTCTTCTTTCACTCTCCTTTTATCAATTTTAACAAAATATTCTTTAATAATATGGTTTTTTGGTTTATTTATTGCTTTATTCTTATATATATTAACCCAAACACAAGAAAAAAAGCTTTACTTGAAACGTTTTTTTTCTGTCCTAGGTATTCTTTTGTTTCTTATTACCTTAATAATTTTTAATAAGTATAATGAACTCTTAAACCAGTTACTACTTTTATTGCATTATCAAAAACCAAATTTAAAAAATTGGAGCGAGAATTATATTTCTACCTTTTTTTATCAGATACATCCATTTTTATTTTTTCTCTTTTTATACTCATTAAAATCAGCTTTTAAAAATAAGGAACTTTTTTTTATAATTTTATTACTTCCCTTTATCTTAATTTTTTTGCTTCAAATAGAAAGAATAAGATATATAATTCCTATATTGCCATTATATGTGCTAATGGCTGCATATGGTCTGTATCGTTTACCAATTCCTTTAAAAGCTAAAAATTATCTTATTACAAGTATTTTAATTTTTTCCTTTTTACTTGCTTTTCTATGTTATAGACCCTTCTTAAAACAAACTAACATGGCAACTTTGAGTGTGGCTTCTGATTATGTAAATAAGCTACCTGTAGATACTGTTAAAGTTTTAATAATTCCTTCATCTTTTACCCCTATTAACCTAGAAGTCTTGATTCCTATTTTAGATTTATATATAAAAAACAAACATATTATATATGAAGATTCATATTATCAAAAATTGAAGACTGCTATTAAAACTTTCGTTCCAAATGAATCGCCCTTCCGGTTTTCATGGGAGTTTACTCTACCAATCTTTTATAAGAGTACTTTTCACAAACACCGTAAAATGTGTTTTTTGATTATATCTGATAGTATAAATAAAGATTATGTGAGAAATAATATTCAAAAAATTCTAGAGGAACATCCAGAGTTTAGAAACTTTATCCATAAAAATAGATATAAAATCAAATCTTTTTCAATCTTAGATGGAACTTTCACATTTCAAGTTGTGATCTTTTTAATCCATGAGGTCTAATATTTTTTTTTCTAACTCAGAAATTAATTTTTCTAATTCTATATTTTTTCTTTTTGCTACTTCCTCTAAAGTCCAGAAATACTCACTTTCCCAAGGAAATCCACATCCACAAATTCCAAGGTCGGAAAAAAAATAGATTAATTCAGGAAATTGCTGCAATAGCTCATAAACTTTTGTTTGAGGGGAAATTTTGATGTTCATTTTTATTTTAAATTATATCACAGCTTT
>JBMSAU010000069.1:0-10242 GCA_049414625.1 Thermodesulfobacteriaceae bacterium | reverse complement strand
ATACTCCTTTAAAGCCTCCCTTATGTCCTCTTCATCGTCAACAACAAGGATCTTCCGTATAGGTTTTGGTTTAGCTTCTGCTAAAGCTATTTCTTTTTCTTCGGTCTTCTCGGCTATCCTTTCTTCGGCGACAACCGGTAGATAGATTTTAAAGGTTGTGCCTTGCATTGGCTCGCTCTCAACTTCAATCCTACCTTGAGCGTTCTTCACAAGGTTGTAGACCACAAAAAGCCCAAGCCCTGTCCCCTTCTCAAAGCCTTTAGTAGTAAAAAAGGGGGTAAAAAGCTTTGCCTTAACCTCCTCTGTCATACCGCATCCAGTATCTGAGATTGCTAAAAGAAGCTCTTTTTCGTCTAAAGAGACAACGCTAATCTTTATCTCTTTCTTTTCTACTTTGTCTTTCACCTCCTCAATGGCATCAACGGCGTTTTTGATAAGGTTTAGCAGAACCTCTTTTAAACTATCAGAGGAGAGACGAACGGTGCTAGGTTTAGGGCATGTAAACTCATACCTTAGCTCAATCTCCCTTGGGACCATGGTCCTAAAAACATCCATTAGGTTGTGGATGACCTCGCAGACACGAGAAGTCTCACCCGGGACACTTTTTGTAAGATAAAGAATCCGCCGGGCTAAGTTTTGTCCACGGGTGACTATGCTTCTTATGTTTTCAAAATGCTTGTTTACCAAAGAACAGTCTCCTTCTTTTATTCCTTTCTCTGCAAGCTCAAGGTTAAAGAGGATCATCTGCAAAAGGTTGTTAAACTCATGGGCATAGCCTCCAGCCATCGTCCCTATAGCAGAAAGCCTTGCACTCTTTTCAAGCTCAAGCTGAAGCTTATGCTCCCTTGAAAGAAGCTCCTTTTCCCTCTCAATGTAGTTTTTTATAGCCAAAACTAAAGCATCAAGCTCCCTGTAGCCTGTAAAGCTTAACTCTCCCCCCTCTTCGAGATCAAGGACAAGGCGATCAAGGGGCTTTCTAAAGATAAGGTAACAGTATCTCAGAAGAAGGAGCGCTAAGATTAAAATCAAAGTGAAAAATAGAAAAATGATTCCAGAGAGAGCAAGCAAAAAACGAAGATAAGCCTCGCTTGATATCCCAAGATACATCCTAAAATTAAAGGGCTTAAACTCTATTACTTCAGGCTCCTTTAATCCCTTTGGCTCCTTTGCTAAAAGAAGTTCAACCCCAAGCTGGGGGACTGAATGGTCAGAAACTATCCTTTCAATCTCTATTTCGGCTTCGGACTTTAAGGTCTCTAAAAGCTCTTGAGAAAAAGCTGGGTCAAAGGCTTGAAGGACCTCTCTCTTTTTTAGGTATTCGTCAAAGGCTCGGCTTAGGGCATTTTCAACCTGAACCTTGGTCAGCTTGATGATAGCTTTGGTGTAAAGCTCGTGAAGGTTTGCTAAGCCCCCTATCACCAAGAAAAAAAGAAAGGTATTGACCAAAGCTCCTAAGAGAAGGGTTGATAGAAAAAACTTAAACCCGTAGCTCTGTAGGGAGGCTTTAAACTTTTGTTTTAAACGAGATAACATACATCCTTAGCCTAAAATCTTCTCTCAAGTTTAAACCATACCGTTCTTTTAGCAAAGGGAACAGGAGGAAGGTTGCCACCTCGCTCGTATCTCTTGTCAAAAAGGTTCTCGATCTTAAGCATCCCTTCCCATTCTTTATACCTAAGAAGAAAGTTTAAATCCCAGAGGGCATAGGAAGGAATGTAGTCTAAGCTTCTTGTTCTTGTCTTGCTATACCACTTAAGCTGAGGTGAGACATAGATTTCTGGATAAACGAGAAGCCTATAGCTTATTCCTCCTTTTAGCATGTGCCTTGGAATGTAGTAGACATCTTTGCCAGAGCCAGGCCAAATTCCCTCGGAGGAAGATACCCTGTAGTAGCTATAGTTAAGAAAAGAGAGCAAGCTTTCGCCAAGATACTTCCACTCCCCTTCAAAGCCCTGAAGGGTCATCTTCCCAGCGTTGAAATAAAGCTTTAGTTCCTTATCATAGGCTATAAGGTCCTTTGCTCTTTCTTGATAGAGGCTAAACTGAAGGAATTGATTAGGTGCTGGTTGATAGATGGCAGATAGGGTGTAGGTGTCGAGGGATTCTGTTTTGAGTCCTCTTTCGCTTCCGTAGCCTGCGATGTTTGTTTGCCGGTAGAGAAAGGGTGGTGCTTGAAAGCTATGAGTGTAGCTTAGAAGAAGGTTTAAACTTTGAACGGGTGAGAAGATAAGGGCAAGCCTTGGTGAAAGCTCTCCCCCGAAGGCTTCGTAATGGTCGTATCTCAAACCTGCGTTCAAGATTAGATTTGCAAAAAGATAATACTTAAGTTGGGCATAGAGGGCATACATGCCCTCTTCCTTTGAAGGAAAAGAAACCTCGGAAAAGGTGCCGTTAAAGGTCTTAATCCTTGTCCTTTCATAATCCTCTTTACCAAGCTTAAAACCAAGAAGAAAAGTGCCCTGTTTTAGCTCTCTTATTGCTAAGCCTTCAAGGTAAAGTCCTCGAGATAAGAGCTTTATGTCATGAGCGGTAAAGTTGCCTTCGCTGTGGGCTGTTCTTACCTGAGGGGTGTGAACATCAAAGACCTGAAGGTAGGGTTTTAAGCTAAAAGACCAGTTTCCGAAGCTCCTTTCAAACCTTGCCCCAAGGATGTCAAAGCTTGCCCTTTCATAAGAGCCAAAGGGTTCCTTATCCTTTGAGGTAAGAAGCGCACCCTTTTGGGAGCGAGGGGTTTGATAACGGTTTAGAAAATGTAGATAGTAAAAGCTGATTTCCTCTTTGCTTAGCTCAAATTGGAGGCTATGGTTCCTTGGTCTTGGGTGTGGGGGCTGGCTCATCCTTGTAGTGAAGTAGAGCCTGAAGCTTAAACCCAAGCGGAAGGTCATGGGCAAAAAGGAAGCCTGCTTGTTCTCCGCTTCGGGAATTAAGAGAAGCCTCAAGACGGGCTTTAGCAGAGCTATAGTCCCTCTCAAGGTTTACAACTCCAGTAAACCCTGCCTCGCCGTAGAGGCTTGCTGCGCACCCCTTACCACCTCAATCCTCTTTATTCCAAGGAGGGAGTAGCTGTTATCAAGGATAAAGTTTCTGAAGCCTGGTGAATTGAGAGGAATTCCATTTTCTAAGAAAGAAAGGTAGGAGGTTATGGTGCGGTATATACCACGATGGGCTATGACCCTTTCGTTTACATCCTGAATAAGGTAGAAGGAGGGCTGATATTCTAAAACATCCCTTAGGTTTAACCAGCCAAAACGTTTGATTTCCTCTTCGGTTAAGATAGTTACTGGGCTTGGCGAATCCCCTAAGGCTTCCTCAAACAGAGAGGCACCTTTTACATACTGTATCTCAGTAAGAGCAAGCTCGTAGTAGGAAATGGCTTCCTCGTTCGTCTTAGCAAAAAGGTTTAAAGGAAGAAGGGGGGTTAAAAGAATTATGTATAAAAACATTTGCATTAAAACAAGCCCTCCTTTATGGGGTTTTATAATCAAAAATTTTATGGGGTTTTATAATTAAAAATTCTATAATTAAAAATTCTTAGTAGTCAAGAAAATTTCGTAGTGGCAAAGAAGGATGGATGACATGTCCAAAAGATATGCTAAATTTTCTAATCTAAGTAAAACCTTTCTCAACGGGGGAAGAGATGAAAAGGCAGGGCATTGGTTTTATCGGTGGGGGGATGATGGCTGAGGCTTTGATAAGGGGCTTCTTGAATAGCAAGCTCTATAAGCCTACAGAAATCCTTGTGTCTGAGCCAAACGGAGAAAGACGGCAGTACTTAGAAGAATTTTACGGAGTCTCAACAACCTCTGAAAATCCAACAGTTTTGCAGAAAAAGACAACGGTTATCCTTGCGGTAAAGCCCCAGGTCATGGAAGGGGTTTTAGCCGAGATTAAAGACAGCGTGACCCCCAATCATCTCCTCATAAGCGTTGCCGCTGGCTTACCCATAAAGTTTTACGAAAAAAGGCTCCCCGAGGGGACAAGGCTCATAAGGGTTATGCCGAACACCTGCGCCATCGTCGGAAAAGCTGTAAGCGTAATAAGCAAAGGGAGCTTTGCTCTTGATGAGGACTTAGAGTTTGCCAAGCGCCTCTTCTCAACGGTTGGTTTAGCCCTAACTTCAGAGGAGCGCTACATGGATGCGGTCACCGCCCTTTCAGGAAGCGGTCCAGCCTATGTGGCTCTATTTATTGAAGCCTTGACTGATGCTGGAGTGCTCGTAGGATTACCACGGGACTTAGCCGAAACCTTAGCCCTTGAGACCGTAAGGGGAACCGTTGAGCTTATGAGCCAAACCAAAAAGTCACCCTACGAGGTTAAAAGCATGGTTTCCTCCCCTGGGGGGACAACGATTGCCGCCCTTGAAGCTCTGTATGAAAAAGGCTTCCACGGAGTTATAATATCAGCCATTAAAAAAGCCTACTTAAGGAGCCTGGAGCTAAAGGTTGAATAAACGTCTTGTCTTCCCTCTCCTTATCCTTCTTTTCTTGATATTTGTAGGTTTTTTCGTCTACTACCTTTATCGAGGCTATATGTATGCCACAACGAATGCGGTGTTTGTCCAGGCTGACACCTTAGTTTACGCAAGCTTTACCAAGGTTAACGGAAGGATTGTCAAACTCTATAAAAAAGAGGGGGATGAAGTAAAGGAAGGGGAGGTGCTTGCCGAGCTTGAGACTGAGGATTATAGAAGCAAGGTTTTAGCTCTTTCAGCTGAAATAGAAAGGGTAAGAAAGGAGAGAGAAAGCCTTGAGAGGGAGGCTGAAAGGATAGCAGGAAGCATCCCCCTTAAAGCAGATAAAGCCCGCCTTGGTATGGCAAGGGTTCTTGAGGAGATGAGGGCGGTTGATGAGGAAATAGCTGCGGTCAAGGCAAGCCTTGAGCAGGCTGAAAGGGATAGAAAGAGGTATGAAGCCCTCTTCAAGGAGGGATTGGTCTCAAGGCAAAGCCTTGAGCTTGTAAGAACGCAAGAAGAGGAGCTAAAGCATCGCATCGAGGCTCTTCGGGCAAAAAAGGAAGCCCTTGCCAAGGAAAAACAAAGCCTCGAGAAAGACCTAAAGCTTGCCCTAAACGAGGAGAAGGCAGTTTTAAGCCTCAGAGCAAAGGCTTCAGCCTTAGCTGCACAAGAGGAATCCCTATTCAAACAGCTTGAGGAGCTAAAATTTTACTACCAGAATACAAAGCTTGAGAGCCCAGTCTCAGGGATCATCGTTAAAAAGTTCCGTTCCGTCGGGGATGTGGTTTCTCCAGGGCAGCCTGTTTTTGCTATCGTTGACCCAAAGAGCTTTTATGTCCTTGTCCTTCTTGAAGAAACTAAGCTTAAAGGAGTGGTAAAAGGGGCTCCGGCTAAGGTTCGGCTTGATAGCTATCCGGATGTCGAGTTTGAAGGGGAGGTGGAAGAGGTCTTAGCGGCAACCGCAGCAACTTTTGCCCTTGTGCCAAGGGATATATCTGCGGGAGAATTCACGAAGCTTGCCCAAAGGGTTCCAGTAAAAATTCGCTTGAAAAAAGGTCCTATGCACCTTCTAAGGGTGGGTCTTGGCGGTGAAGTTGAGATAAAGCGTATAAGGCAATGAAAGACTTCTACTATCCCGTTTCCCCAAAGGAAAGGCTCCTTATCACCTTTGTTCTTATGACTGGCTTTTTCATGGCTATCCTTGACACAACCATCGTTGACATTGTCGTCCCAAAGATGATGGGTCCTCTATCAACCGACCTCTACGGCATCCAATGGGTTGTCACAAGCTACATGATGGCTGCAGCAACCGCTCTTCTCTTTGTAGAAAACTTTGCTAAATACCTTGGTTATTCCTACTGCTTTATCTTTGGACTATCTGTCTTCACCTTGGCAAGCTTTCTTTGCGGAATTGCTCAAAGCCTCCCTCAAATGATCCTTTTTAGGGTCATCCAGGGCATTGGAGAAGCCTTTCTTGCCGCAACTACGCAAACTTTGCTTGTAAGCATCTATCCTCCGGAGAAAAGAGGGCTTGCCATGGGGATATTTGGGCTCGGTGTAAGCTTTGCTCCAGCCCTTGGTCCAACCCTTGGAGGCTTAATCACCGAACACCTTTCCTGGAGATGGATCTTCTTTGTTAACGTGCCCATCGGAGTGGTAAATGTTATCGCAGCCCTTGCCCTTCTTCCAAAAGAGATAGGAAGGCAGGGCTATTTTCAGTTTAATCTATTGAGCTATATCTTTATTGCCTCGGCAACCATATCCCTTCTCATCATGCTCTCTAAAGGGCAACAGCTTGGCTGGTTTCAATCCCCCATCATTCCTATACTTCTCTTCTCAAGCCTTGCCCTCTTTTGCCTCTACTTCATGAACGAGCTTCGCTCTAAAACCCCGCTCATTGACCTTTCTATCTACAAGATCCCTGAATTTGGATTGCCCATGGGGATGCACTTCTTTACCCTTGGGTTCGGGATGTATCAGGTCTTCTACCTCCTACCCCTCTACTACGAAAACCTAAAGGGGCTGACCACTTTTCAAGCAGGAATTCACATCTTAGCCTTTGCCATCTTCATCGGCATATTTAGCATCGTCTCAGGCTACCTCTCAGACAGAATTGCTCCCGGTATAATCCTTTTCATAAGCCTTCTCCTCTTTTTTATCACCACCTACTTTCTCATCCCTCAGCTAAACTACTACACGGAAGCCTCAAGGGCAGCAATCCTCACCATTCCCCTTGGCATCTCTATGGGGACCTTCTTTGCCCCGCTTACTGCCCTTTCGCTAAGACGCCTTGGGGAAAAGACTGGGCTTGGCGTTGTCCTCATGCACTATCAACGCTTTGTTGGGGGATCCTTTGGAACAGCCCTTGCTACCAACCATTTAGAATTCTACACAAACAAAAACTTTCAGCGCCTAACGGAGCTTCAAGACCCAACCTATGTTTCCTATTTTTTACAGGAAAAACTACCCTTAGCAAACCAATTTTTTAGCGAGGATATCGCTGAGAAGAAGGTTTCTGCCCTTATTTATCATGCTGAGTATGTGCAGGCTTTAAGCTGGGGTTTTCAAGAAACCTTTAGGATGGTAGCCTACTGGGGGCTTCTTGGTGGGTCCTTTCTTATCCTTCTTTTTCTAATCCAGTCTAAACACCTTAAGCAGATCTTCCGACTAATCTTTTGTAAGCATGCTCAAAGACCTTTATAGCGCAGTATTCTCCGCACATGGTGCAGGCTTTACTTCTTGAGATCCCGCCTTCCATCCGGTATCTCCTTGCTTTTTCAGGGTCGATGGATAGCTCGATCTGTCTTTCCCAGTCAAGCTCAGCCCTGGCTTTAGCCATCTCAAGGTCCCACTCCCAAGCCCCTTTTATTCCCTTTGCCAAGTCTGCGATGTGAGCTGCTATCTTTCCGGCAATAAGCCCTTCCTTCACGTCCTCCAAGGTAGGAAGCCTTAAGTGTTCTGCTGGCGTGACATAGCAGAGAAAGTCTGCACCAGCTGCCCCGGCTATCGCTCCACCGATTGCTGAGACAAGATGGTCGTAGCCTGGAGCAATGTCTGTTGGCAAGGGTCCAAGCACATAGAAGGGGGCTCCATGGCAGAGCTTCTTCTGTAAAAGGACATTTGCCTCGATCTGATTTATGGGCACATGTCCTGGACCCTCGATCATAACTTGCACGCCCTTGTCCCAAGCTCTCAAGGTTAGCTCACCAAGGATGATGAGCTCATGAATTTGAGAGGCATCTGTAGCATCGGCAAGACATCCCGGTCTAAGCCCATCCCCTAAAGAAAGCGTCACATCGTAGGCTCTCGCAATCTCTAAGAGCTCATCAAAGTATTCATAAAGAGGATTTTCTTTGTTGTTGTAGACCATCCATTCGATGATGAAGGAACCCCCTCGAGACACAACCCCCAAAACCCTTTCCTTGTTCTTAAGCCTTTCTAATCCTTCCCTTGTTATTCCACAATGAACAGTCATAAAGTCAACGCCCTGCTCTGCGTGTTTCTCAATAACTTTAAAAATCTCTGATACCGTCATCTGCACCATCGATTTTTTATGGATTTCAACGGCTTCAATGGCTGCTTGATAGATAGGAACTGTGCCAAGAGGGACTGGGCAATTTTCCCGGATGACCTTTCTTATCTCGTCAAGGTCGCCCCCTGTTGAAAGGTCCATCACAGCATCGGCTCCATACTTTATCGCTATCTCAAGCTTTTTAAGCTCTTCCTCGATGTTCACCCTATCCTTCGAGGTCCCAATGTTTACATTAACTTTGGTTCTTAGACCTTTACCGATGGCACAAGGCTTAGCGAGATTACTCTTCTTGTTTTTGCAGAGAACGATCGTCCCCTGAGCTATGCCCTCCCGAATATAATCCGGAGAAACACCCTCAGCCTTTGCGCAAACCTCCATCTCCGGTGTAATTCGACCCTCTTTTGCCAATTCTTTAAGCGTCTTATCCATGTTACCCTCCACAACATTGTGAATATTTTTATTATAATCTAATGTATATTAGCGAGGTTTGATTAGCTTAAGTGAACTTTTTCACGATAGGGCTTTTATCAATTTAGGATGGGTAGGTTTCTATGACGATGGCATCCTTGCCCGAAAGTTCCTTGAAGTAGACGTTTACATACTCATCTGGGGCAAGTTTTTTTAGTTTTAAAGCGCAGTAGTTCGGCTCAATGGGAAACTCTCGCCCTCCGCGGTCAAGGAGGACGGCAAGCTCGATCTTTTTTGGACGACCAAGGTCGATGAGGGCATCAAGGGCAGCCCGAACCGTTCTTCCTGTATAGATCACATCATCAACTAAGATAATGTTTAAGTCCTCTATGGAAAAGGGAATCTCCGTTTTTTTAACCTGGGGCTGATGGGCAATCCTTGTCCAATCGTCCCGATAAAGGGTAATGTCTAAATATCCGCAGGGAACTAAGACACCCTTCTTTTTGTGAAAGATTTCTCTTAGACGGTTTGTCAAAGGAACCCCTCCGCAACGGATACCAACGAGAGCAACACTCTCTAATATAGGATGATTCTCTAAGACCTTGTCTGCAAGCTTTTCGATTAGGGCTTGAATTCTCTTCGGTCCTGCTATAATCTTTCTCATGCTTTAAAGCTACACAGCTTTTTAAAAATTGCAAGGGTTGCGATGCCAAAAATCAATCTTTTGCCTGAGGAGGTTGTCGCCAAGATCGCTGCCGGCGAGGTCATCGATCGTCCAGCCTCGGTAGTGAAAGAGCTTGTTGAAAATTCTCTTGATGCCGGAGCAACTCAAATCCGAATAGAACTCTATGGTGGAGGTTTGGAGGAGATTACCGTCTATGATGACGGCGAAGGTATGGAGCCTGAGGACCTGAGGCTTTCTTTTAAAAGGCACACAACTAGCAAGATTAAGAGTCTCTCTGACCTTTACTCTCTTCTAACCCTAGGGTTTAGGGGAGAGGCTCTCGCAAGCATAGCTGAGGTCTCAAAGCTAACCATTAAAAGCCGCGCTAAGGGTCTTGATACAGGCTATGAGGTGTATGTAGAGTTTGGGAAAGAGGTCTCCTTTAAGCCTTCAGCCTTAAAGCAAGGGACCTTAGTTTCTGTAAAAGACCTCTTTACCAATCTTCCTGCAAGAAAAGCCTTTTTAAAAAGTAAAAGGACTGAAACCGCAAAAGCTCTTGAGATAATACGGGGAATCATGCTTAGCCATCCTGCGGTTAAATGGGAAGTCTTTGTCGAGGGTGAGCCCTATTTCAGGATTGAAGCTGGGAGAGAGGAAGCCATTTTAGCAGAGCTCCTCTCCATCGATGAGAGGTATCTCCTAACAAAAGAGTATGCTAAGCTTCCCTACCATCTAAAGCTAATTCTTACAAGCCAAGAGAAGGTTTATCCTCATACGCGGTATCTTTACTTCTTTGTCAACCGAAGATGGGTAAAAGACGAAAGGTTGGGAAAGCTCTTTGTTTCTCTTCTTAAGAAGTATTATGGAAGCTATGGCTTTCCTGCCGGAGTAGTCTCCATATCTCTCCCCCCTCAGCTTGTTGACTTTAACGTTCATCCTGCCAAGTGGGAGGTCCGGTTTAGAAGGGAGGAAGACCTTTTTCATCTCTTTAGCTCAGCCCTTGAAGACCTTTTTGGAAGACGCTCAAGCTTTATCAAAGAAAGGACTAAAAGCAAAGGAAAAGAAGAGATTGAGGACCTGCCTCTTAGCTTTGATAGAGAGGTGTATAGGGTCTCCGAGAGTGATTTTGTCCCTCCCTATGAGGTTAAAACTAACATCTTTCAACCTCAAGAGAAAACCGCTGAA
>JBMSAU010000068.1:0-5129 GCA_049414625.1 Thermodesulfobacteriaceae bacterium | reverse complement strand
AAGATTGGCTCCAAAACCAAGAGAATGTGCTTTTTCGGTATGCCTACGCCCTAGTCTATGACTTCACTATGACTTCAAAGCGGGCAAACTTCTGACCGTCATCCTCTATCGGGGAAAGCTCTATTATTACCTTACCGCCCTTAGGCATAGATTCAAGGGCGTTTAAACAAAGGTTTATCCACATGATAGAAAAGAGTTCCCGCTCAACCTCTACTTTGGGAAGCCTTCTTCTACAGTATATTCAACCTGATAGTTAAGAGCGACCAGCCCAAGGCCAATTTGGAGTACTCTTTCACAAGGTCCAAGAAGTTAGCCTTTTCTTTCTTAGTTGGCCCCGCACTAGGGTCAAAAGTTCCTGCTCAAGGATTTTAAGCTGGTTTAAGCTTTGACTTAGTTTGTTATAAAGCTTAGATAAGCCTCATCAGCTCAAGCCGGTTAAACACTGAAGAGAGAAGGTTATTAAAATCGTGAGCTGATTCGCCCGCTACATTCTGCAAAACATTCAACTTTTCAAGATAGAGCTCTTGTCTTTCCATGATGCTCTTTTGGGTAATATCCTCTAAGAATAGCAAAACAGATGCTACAGGTAATGATTTGGGTGAAGCCTTAGTTGTAAAGCATAAACGAACAAAAAGTAAGAATAGAGGTACAAGCAGAGCCCTAAAAAAAGATGATGCTCAAGGGATATCAAGTGGGACAAAGTTATCTCTATGGATAAGTTCTTTGTCTTGCTTTTCTTTTTCCTTAAGAAATCTATTCAGCTCTTCGGAAGAAAAGTTGGATAGCCCTTTGCCGATGGGGACTTTTTCTTCGTTTAATACAAGAAGGCAAGCTCCTTTTCTAAACTCTCCATCCACCTCTTTTAATCCAGGAAGGAGCAGACTTTTTCCTTCAAAAAGGATTGCCCGCTCAGCTCCTTTATCAATAGTTATTCTACCTTCGGGTTTCAGAATGTACTTTATCCAAAATTTTCGAAGAGGAAGGCTTCTTTCTTTTGGAAAGAATATCGTTCCTACCTCTTCCCCAGCAAAAAACCTCTCAAGGATTAGCTTTTCCCTTCCAGGAAGCAAAACCATAGGGATACCCATAGATGTAACCATTTGAGCAGCCTTAAGCTTGGAGAGCATACCGCCCCTTCCCACTCTTCCGGGCTTTGACCCGGCCATGGCCAGGACTTTTTCGTTTATCTCCTCCACATATCTGATTGGCTTTGCGGTGGGGTCTTCACGAGGGTCCCTCTCGAAGAGGGCAGATACATCTGAAAAAACGATGAGAAGGTCTGCCTGCATTGAGCCAGCAACAAGGGCAGACAAAAAGTCGTTGTCGCTAAAGCGGATCTCTTCTGTAGCTACGGTATCATTTTCGTTTATGATAGGGAGTACCCCCCATTTTAAAAGGGTGTTCAAGGTGTTTCTGGCGTTAAGATAGCGTTCCCTCTCGGCAAGGTCTTGAGAGGTTAAAAGCACCTGAGCCACAAAGGTTTGATACTTCTTGAAAACCTCTTCGTAGGCATGGATCAGGTCTGCCTGACCGCAGGCTGCTAAAGCCTGCTTTTCCGCGAGGCTAAGGGGTTTTTTAAAAAGCTTAAGTTTGCTCCTTCCGCAAGCTATGGCTCCAGAGGAGATCAATAGCACCTGCTTTCCTGCCTGTCTAAGTCTACTTATCTCAAAGGCAATCTGGTCTAAAACCTCCCAATTTAGCCCCTCGTCATCCTTCGTGAGAACCGCGCTCCCAACCTTGACTACCACCCTTTTTGATTTAGCAAAGACCTCCTCTACAAATCTTTTCCGATCAAAGTCTTTACCTAGCATTTCTTTGTGTATTTTCCTTTATTTTGTTCCAGAGGGCGTAGAGCAATTGTTCAATCCCAGCGCCGGTTACGGCTGAGATAAAATACATTCTGCTTTTTTCTTCATCAGGAAATTTAGCAATTTTTTCTTCGAGGGCTGGGTGACCCCTCGCCTCTTGGCTCGGGGTGACATGATTTGGGCTGGGAGGGGCATGATTTGGGTTCGGAGTGACAAAATTGGGGCTCGAAGAGACATGACCGAGGAGGTCGATTTTATTTATAGCAATAAGATAGTCCTTTTGTAATAGGGCTGGATTGTAAAGCTCAAGCTCTTTTCTTAGTACTTGATAGTCAGCATATAGGTCCTCTCGGTCCACAGAGAGCACAAAGAGGAGCACCCTTGTCCGTTCAACGTGTCTCAAAAATTCGTGACCAAGACCAACTCCTTTGTGGGCTCCTTCAATCAATCCTGGTAAATCTGCTACCACGAAGGTTTCTCCATCAGGTAATTTTACCACTCCAAGGTTTGGCTCAAGGGTAGTAAAGGGGTAGTCGGCGATCTTGGGACGGGCTGCGGAAATTCGAGAAAGAAGGGTAGATTTTCCAGCGTTTGGCAACCCAACAAGCCCAACATCAGCAATAAGCTTAAGCTCTAATATAAGCCATCTTTCTTCACCAGGTTTTCCTGGTTCAGCAAACCGAGGAGCTTGCCTTGTAGGCGTTGCAAAATGGGCGTTTCCTCTTCCTCCTTTTCCTCCCCTTGCCACAACTAAAGTCTGGTAAGGTTCCGCTAGGTCTCCCAAAACTTCCCCGGTTTCCGCATCCATAACCACTGTGCCCACTGGCACACGAAGAATCAGGTCTTCACCATCTCTGCCTTTCATCTTTTTTCCCTGGCCTGGGCGTCCGTTTTCAGCACGGAAATGAACTTGATGGTAAAAATCGTAAAGAGTGAGAAGCTGGGGGTCGGCAAGCAGGATTACATCTCCACCGTCTCCTCCGTCTCCACCATCAGGACCTCCCCGGGGAACATACTTTTCCCGGCGGAAACTAACGCAACCAGCTCCTCCGTCACCGGCCTTAACATAGATTTTTACTCGGTCAACAAACCTTGCCATAGGTCTTCCCTTAAATCAAAGGGGCCTCCTTTTTAAGGGAGCCTTCTAAAATGTTTTTTAAAAAGATTTATAAGAGTATGAGTAGTGAATTCCTCTGGGGGAATACCTAAGTTTTCAAAGGGGATTTCAGCTCGAGCCTTCTCTTTATGACCGCCAGCTGAACCAAGATGTTTAAAAGCTCTTGAAACAAGCTTTCCTGCATCCTTCCTATAACCATCACATCGCACTATCACAACAAGCTTTTTCTTACACTCTCCCGCTACAAAGACCCAAGAGGTCTCAAAGACTTTGTTTAAAAAATCAGCGATCACAACTAGAATATCGGCATTCAAGACCTTTCCTACGAAGGTAAAGGCTCTTTTTTGAACATACTTTAAGTTTTCGAGGGCTATCTTAAAATATTTGAGCTCAGACCTTCTCAGGTCCGAACATTCAATCTTGTGTAAAAGATGCCTGTTCATGTAACGATAGAAATACTGAAAGGCAAGCACATCCTGGGTCTTGGCGCTATTTTCAAAGTTGTTCGTATCCGTCTTTATAGCATAGACCATAGCGGTTGCTAAACGTATTCCTGGTCTAAGCTTTGCTGTTTTTAGGTATTCGTAAAGAATAGTAGCTGTGGCCCCGTAGTCTGGTCTTATGTCTACATAGTCTGCAGACCAACCAGAGGTCAAGGGATGATGGTCTATGACAGCGGTAAACTTCACGTTCTTGAAGACCTCTTGATGGGTAGGTTGCGAATCAACTAGGATAAACTTATTATGCTGAGCAAGTAAGCTGGGTTTAAAGGGTGTAAGAGGGATCTTGAGGCTTGAAACCATGACCTGGTTGTTTAGCCTCTTTATTTCGTTAACGTTTGAGATGGTTACTTTTTGTACCTTCCCTTGAAGGAGCTTTTTTACCGCTAAGGCGCTTGCCAAGGAGTCCGGGTCTGCTACGATTAAAATCAAAACTTGGTCCTGTCTCTTAAAGAGGCTTAAGAAAGCAGATAGACGTTCCTTGTTAGAACGAAATTTAGATTGCCCTTTCAAAGAGCTAGTCTTCATAAAGGGAAAGGTTTAATATTTCCATCTGATACCGCTTTAAAGTATAAGATAGGTCTAAGTCAAAATCAAGGCTATCTCTTTCCATTAGTCATTCAAGCACTTCTCTTGAACCCACAAGGATTTCAATTGGTTTTTTATTCATTTCAAACTCGTAGGGTGGGGGCAAAAATTCAAACTCCGAACATTCCATTTTGATCAGCTTCAGCACCCTTAAACCAAACTTAACAGGGTGGAACTTTAAGGGCTTGGTCACATGAATTTCAAAACCGTAACACCTCTTTCCCCTCCATTTATCAAAGGTTGGCTCAAAGGCTAAAGGGCGAAAGACCACTCCCCAATCTCTTTCCGGAAAGAGCTCCCTTAGCTTCGGGTAAAGCTTCTCTATCTTTAGATAGGGTGCACCAAAAGTAGTAAAAGGCTTTGTGGTCCCTCTTTCCTTCGGATAGGTTTGTCCCTTCAAGTAAAACTAAGCCAGGATAGCATAAGGCTGAATAAAAATCAGGAAGATTTGGTGAAGGATTTATCCAGGGAAGGGAAAGGTCAAGCCAAAGTTGGCTTTTCTTGTAGTTTCTACAGGGAATGACTTCGAGCTCAAGCCTTAGAAATTGCCTCTTTTTAAAAAGAAGGGCTATTTTTCCTATCGTAAGACCATGTCTGAGAGGAAGGCTATCATGCCCAACAAAAGAGTAGTATTCCTTTTCTAAGAGAGATCCCTCGATTTGGGAGCCGATTGGGTTTGGTCTGTCAAAAACAAGAACTTTGACCCCTAAGTCTTCACATGCTGACATCAGAAGAAACATCGTCTAGATGTAGGTGTAGACCCGGCATCCAACATAGGGTAAATCCACTAAAACAACATCTATCCCTTGAAGATGCTTTGGCTCTGGCTTAAGCCGTGGTCCATAAAGGCTAACCACTCTTAGTCCAAAGAAAGGTTCTACCTCATCGTTAGATGCCACCATGTTTGCTTGTTTTTCGAAAAAGAAACCATGCTGAGGACTAAAAATAAATTTTAGCCTTTCTCCTAAGGCTTCTCTTAAGGCAAAGTATGAGAGGGTTAAGCTTTTGAGACAGGCTGATTGATTAGTGAGAAGGGCTAAATTTTGGTTTAGATACCTTTTATAGTAGCAATCGTTTAAAAGAGTTTCCACACCTAGTTTAAGGCTTTGCTCTTTC
>JBMSAU010000067.1:0-2635 GCA_049414625.1 Thermodesulfobacteriaceae bacterium | reverse complement strand
TCCGAGCCGGAGACCCTGTAGCCCATCTGCAGAAGCACTTGTGCGATCCCGCTCATACCTATCCCACCAATGCCCACAAAGTGAAAGTTTTTTATCTTTTCCCTGAACATAGCGAATGTATTTTAAATATAAGTTTTGCTTACCGCGTGAAAATTATACTTCCTTCCTGCCAAATCCTTCGTTAAAGTTTAAACCAAGCTTTTGCGTTGTATTATTATGTTTCTTGACCATGCTTATAGCTAAGCATCTTCCCTCCGCAAAGGATGCCCGCATATACATGTCCGTTGAAAGAACCTATTTAGGTTATATAAAGCTTTCCCTTTACACCCTGTCTTTTGCGGTTTTCCTAAGGAAATTGGAGGTGCTTGCAGATATAACACAAAAGATACATGTATCCGTATTTTTGGAAAATGTGGCTATAGTTTTGTCCATAGTGGGCACCTTCCTTATAATCGCAGGTATTCTTACTTTTTATTTTGATATAAGATACATAGAAGGAGGTATAGAAGTGTCTCCAAAGGAAAGCACTGACCCAAGGATCTATATGGCTGCGGAAAGAACATTCCTTGCATGGGTAAAAACCTCTATAGCCCTAATAGTCTTTGGCTTTGTTATAGAAAAGTTTGAATTTTTTTAGAACAGTTAGAGAAGGTTTTCAACATGTCCCTAAAGGGTGATCACAAAACTCTCGCCGGTGTGGGAGTTTTCATAATATTTATAGGACTGTTCACGCTTATACTTGGTGCCATAAACTTTTATAGAACGATAAAGCAGGTAGACGTGGGTTATTATAGGACAAACACATGGCTTTATAAAATTTACGGTGCTGTAATATTCTTTGCATGTTTGGTGCTAACCCTTTATGTGCTCAGGATCGTTTAATAAAAAGGGAGTTCCTTATCTTTGAAGGATTTTTCAGGCTTCTCTGAATTTCTCATCCAAGCTATAGTCCAATTTAAAAACTTTATATTCCATTTTTCAGGTTTTTTTCAATGTTCTTCTAACCTTGACAAAATCAAAAAAATATGTTAAAATAAAAGCAAAATAAAATAGCTGGAGGTTTAAAAGATGCCCACACAGGGGGATTTTTGGGTCTTTGTGTTTATAGGACTTTTAATAGCCAACTTGGCGCTTCTGTTTTATGTAAAACAGGATTTTGATAAAAAGGTAGGCGGGCTTTCGCAGGAAGTAGCGGGTGTAAAGGAAAATCTGCTTAATGATAAAAACGTAGGTGAACTCCTACGAGAAGTGAAGAGTATAAAGGAAAGTTTGCTTTATATAAAACAAGATTTTGATAAAAGGATTATTGAACTCTTGCAGGAAGTAAGTGATATTAAAGCGGGTAAAAATGCGGGCGAACTTGTGCAGCAAATAAAAGATGTAAAGGAAAATCTAATTCATATACAACAAAACTTTGGCAATAAACTGATGGATCTTCTACAGGAAGTAAATGATATTAAAGGACGTTTAATATTAGATCTTGATAAAAAAGTAAGCAAGCTTTCACAAGAACAAGAAGTAGAGAGTATACAAGTAAAGGATATAAAGGAAAACCTAATTCATATACAGCAGAACTTCAACAAGAAACTGGCGGAGCTTTTGCAGGAAGTAAATGATATTAAGGTGCGTTTAATATTGGACCTTGATAAAAAGACGGACAAGCTTTCACAAGAAGTAGAGAGCATAAGGGAAGAAATAGAACAATTAGAACAACAAACAAAGGAGCGCATGGAACGTATAGCTAAGCTTTTGACTGAACCTATATTTGATGAAGACCAACTGAAGATATGATCAATATAGATGTGTTAAGATAGAATAGCTGGAGGTTTAAAAGATGCCCGCGCAGGGGGATTTTTGGATTCTGGTGCTTATAGGACTTTTAATAGCTAATTTGGCACTGCTGTTTTATGTAAGGTTGGATTTTGATAAAAAGGTAGGCGGGCTCTCGCAGGAAGTAAAGGGTGTAAAGGAAAACCTAGCTAATGATAATAAAAACATAGGTGAGCTCCTACGAGAAGTGAAGAGCATAAAGGAAAGTTTGCTTTATGTAAAACAAGATTTTGATAAAAGGATGATTGAACTCTTACAGGAAGTAAATGATATTAAAGGACGTTTAATATTAGATCTTGATAAAAAGGTAAGCAAGCTTTCGCAAGAAGTAGAGGGTATACAAGTAAAGGATATAAAGGAAAACCTAATTCATATACAGCAGAGCTTCGACAAGAAACTGGCGGAGCTTTTGCAGGAAGTGAATGATATTAAGGTGCGTTTAATATTAGAACTTGATAAAAAGATGGAAAAGCTTTCACAAGAAGTAGAGAGCATAAGGGAAGAAATAGAACAATTAGAACGACAAACAAAGGAACGTATAGACCATATAGCCAGGCTTTTGACGGAACCTATCCTTGACGAAAGCGAGCTAAAGATATGATCAACATAGACGATGTTCTAAAGTATCTGAAGTATCTGAAAGAGTTAAGCAGAAAAATAGGCACAAGGGTTGATTTCTCTTATATTGAGGGTAGAAGGGGAAGAAAAAAACAAGAGTTGGACTTTTTGTTTATTGAAGAAGATTGGCACATAGAAGAAGAAGTGGAACTTGCAGACAGAAAAAATGTGAGAATTTTCATTAGCA
>JBMSAU010000066.1:0-2136 GCA_049414625.1 Thermodesulfobacteriaceae bacterium | reverse complement strand
TGCTTGGAGAAAAGGGCGTGTCCGCATTAACTTACGGTTTAATGGTTGCCTTTGTTTTACGAAGTGTTTTAAAGCTTGAACATATGGCTATGACATCTCTTTCTGAAACAAGGGCAAACATTCAAACTTTGAACAGGTTTTTAAAGTTTTCCCTGCTTGCCTCTCTACCCGTCATGCTTTTTCTGTTCCTCTTCCCGGAGGTTCCCGTAAAACTCCTCTTTGGACACGGAAAATTTACAAAAGCCGATGTAGAACTAACTGCAACAGCTACCAAATATTATGCAATTTCTTTGTTTTTAGTTCTTGCTTGGACAATTCTATATAGAGCTTTTCAAATCATAAACTGGCTTCTGCCCGTGTTTTTTGTTGCTTTGATTAGTGTATTAGTTAACGGCTTTTTTAACTACCTACTTGTAGTAGTTTATAAGCTTGGAATAGCTGGGATATGCTTGGGAACTTTTTTTGCTTATACCTTTCTTTGCGGAATATCCTACGGGATTTTGACGCGAAAGCTAAAAGTGAGTTAAAATAAAAAGCAATGGATAAGATAAAATGTCCCATATGCTACATAGAGGTTGAAGAAAGGAATTTTAAAGAAACTTATGTTTCTCCTTACAACAACCAAGAGTATAAACGCTACGAGTGCCCAAACTGCGATGTTCATTGGTGGGAGCCGTTGAAGATAATCCCAGAATTCTATGAAAGCGAGGTTTTTGAAATCTATATTGCATTCCACGAAGGCGTAGGAACAAAGCTTCGCGAATACCACAAAGCATTTTTTAAATACTTTCCCTCCAATGCAAGAGGTAAGCTTTTAGATGTGGGTTGCGGAGACGGAAGGTTTTTAAGATACGCTAAAGAACAAGGCTTTGATGTGTGGGGAATAGACTTTGACAAAAAATCTGTAGAGAGTGCGAGAATAAACCTCGGTATTGACACCGTTTTTGCCATGAGCTTGGAAGAGTTCTATGAATACGCTAAAGAGAGAGGGCTAAAGTTTGATGTAATCACCTTTTTTGAGGTTTTAGAGCATCAAGACAAACCAAGGGAGTTTCTGGAAATGGTAAAAGGGCTTTTGAAAGAAGGAGGATACATAGCGGGAAGCGTGCCAAATAGGGAAAGATTTTTGAGAGAAATATACTGGAAAATTTCACGTGCTGACCATCCATCGCATCATTTTTTGAGATTTTCTCGGAAATCTCTTGAAAATGCTATAAAGTTATTTGGTTTTGAGGATCCTAATGTTTTTGCAATATTAACATACGATGAACATCCTTATGTTGAAATGAAAATCTTTGGAAAATTGTACGAGTTGAGGAACTTAGTTAAAGGTCTTGTACTTGGTGATAAAAGAAAAGCAACCGCTTATGTGGATGACATAGCGGCAAGTTCTACCTCATATTCTGAAAAAATTAGAGCATATGCCCTAAAGGGTATTAAACTAATGAGAAATGCTTTACTTTTTTCTTTTTCTTTTTGGTACATGAAAAAAGCCCAGCAGAGGGGTCCACATCTTTATTTTCAGGCAAAAAGCCCAATGATTAACCATGTGCCGAATAGTATGATATCTACAGGAGACTACATAGGAGCAAAAGCTGGAATACCACTATTTAATATTTTAATTTTAAGTAAAAACGCTGCTGAAACAATACAAAAGTATTTTGATTGGAATCAATATGCTAAATTTATATTTGAAAATTTCACTGGAGGAAAAACATGAAAGTGCTCCATCTTGGGAAATTTTGCCCGCCTAATGAAGGTGGCATAGAGGTTTTTTCTTTTGACCTACTTGAAGCCCTAAATAAAAAAGGCATAAAGGCGGATCTACTTTGTTTTGGTGAGAATACAAGAGAGGATAATTATAATGGCTTTAAATTTTTTGCTTGCAAGATGAATCTAAAGCTAAACTCTGCTCCTTTATCTTATGATTATATTAAAACTTTTAGAAAAATAGTTAAGCACTACGATATTATTCATGTGCATAGCCCAAATCCATTAGCCGAAATATTAACGTTGATGACTGATAAAAAAGTTATAGTTCATTGGCACTCCGATATAGTAAGGCAGAGAATTTCTTATTTCTTTTATAGACCTATTCAACAAAAGGTTTTAAAAAAAGCAGATAAAATAATAGCA
>JBMSAU010000065.1:0-2252 GCA_049414625.1 Thermodesulfobacteriaceae bacterium | reverse complement strand
AATTATTTCAGAAATTGCCATGGCAAGCCTTGAGGATACCCTCTTAAGGTAAGATAGCCTTTTTTGTTCGGAAAGTTGCATCGAGCTGATGATCCCTCTTAAACTCGCGAAGGTTAAGCTTAAGCACCTTGGATATTCCTTTCTCTTCCATCGTCATCCTGATTAAAAGGTCAACTTCTTTCATTACCTGAGGGTTGTGAGTTATTAGAAGACCTTAGAATTCTTAGTAATCCTCTTAAGCAGCTTTATAAATTTTATCGCGTTCTTTTCATCAAGGGGGCATCAACCTCATCTAAGATTAAGAAAGGGTTTGGATGAACAAGGTAAAAAAGAAGGTAAAAATCCGATAACACATAAAGCCTTCTCCCCACCAGAGAGCATGTTAATACTTTTTACACTTTTGTTTGGGATCCTTATCCTATTCTCAAGCCCTGCGGTTAGAGGGTCTTCCCCTACGAGGGCTAATTCAGCCTGTGCTGAAGGAAAAAGCTCAGAAAAAATCTTCCTTGCCTTTTTGTTTACCTTTTCTAAAGTTTCCACAAGCTTTGACCGAGCGGACTCATTTAGTTCCCTTAAAACCTCTTTTAGCTTGGCAAGGCTTGCCTCTAAATCCTCCTTATGAGAAAGGAGCTCTTTATAGCGCTTCTCAACAGCTTCAAACTCTTTTATGCTGTGAAGGTTTACATCTCCAAACTTCTTTAGCTCCTCTCTAAGCCTTGAAACCTCTTCAGCAAGGTCAACGGGGGAATCTGAGGTTAGGGGCAGGAGAGGACAACTGTTTAATTCATCAAAAGACAAGCTTTCTTAAGCTTTGTCAATTCAGCTTTTTTAGCTTCAAGCTCCTTTCTTCCCTCGGCTAAAGCCCTGTTCTTTTCATTCTTTTGCCTTTGCAGTTCATCTTTTTGTTGGGTAAGCTTTAAAAGCTCATTCTGAATCGTTCCTTCTTCAGCTTCCAGTTTCTTTATTCTCTCTTCTTTATGACTTAAGCGAATCCTTTCCCTCTCCATGCGAGCCTTAAGGTCAGCTTCTTCTCGAAGGAGGTTATTTAGGCTCTGATTGAGCCTGGTTAGCTCAGCTTCTAAGTTAGCCTTTTCTCCTTGCAAAGATTTTAGTTTTAATGTAAGCTCAGACATCGTTATCTGCTCTTCCTTTTCCAGGTCCTCAAGTCTTTCAATTTCTCTTTCTAAAGAAGCTTTTTTCTCTTCTAAACTTTTTATCTTTTGACAAAGCTCGCTTAATTCAGTCCCTACTCTTTTAACCCTCTCCTCATTCAAGGCAAGGGATAGGATAACATACCTTCCTTTTATCTCTAAGTACTTTTGTGCCCTTTCTGCTTGCTCTTTTAGGGCTAGATACTGACGTTCTACTTCTAAAGTTAGGTCTTTAATTCTAATGAGGTTAAATTCTGTCTTTTCTATGTTTTAAGCTACTTCTACTTCGGCAAATTTAATCTTTGAAACTCCCGCTAAATCTTCAAGAAAAATCCTTCTTTCCTTAGCTGAAAGCTCGATGAATTTTGTGATATCTCCTTGGTCGATGATGGAATAACCTTGATTGCTAATACCAAGCTCAAGGAAGAGAAGTTGAATATCCCTTAGCCTGCAGGGTTTTTGATTGATAAAAAAACTCGCCTTCTCCGTCCCGATAGAAACGCCTAACAATGCTTATCTCCGAGAGGTCTTTAAACTTTTCTAACACAGGAGGTTCATGAGCTAAGAGAAGCTTAACCTCCGCAAAGTCAACTTTTCGTCTATGGTCGCCAGAAAAGATAAGGTCAGACATCTCTTTAACTCGGAGGCGCTTTGGGCTTCCTTCGCCAAGGACTCATTTTATGGCATCAAGGAGGTTGCTTTTTCCTGCCCCGTTTGGTCCTACAATCGCTGTAATCCCAGGATGCAATTCTACAATGGTTTTATAAGGAAAGGACTTAAACCCGTAAATCTCGACCTTCTTTATGTATACTGACGCCAACTTGTTATAGAATTGACCTCTTAAATGGATTTTTTTATTCTATCATATTCTTGATGCTTGTCATTCTAAGAAATAAGCTGTTTCAAAAAGCTCAACGGTTGCCTAATTGATTCTACTATATTTTAAAAATTCAAAAAAAATTGCCCAATAATCATTTGGTTTTGCTCGCAACACAAAATTGAAATCCACATTTTAGGTTTTATTTTTTAGAATTGAAAAAGGTAGAGCAAGGGGAAAAAGATGCCAAAGGATTACTACGAAATCTTAGGGGTCCCTCGGAA
>JBMSAU010000064.1:0-2422 GCA_049414625.1 Thermodesulfobacteriaceae bacterium | reverse complement strand
TTCTACCCTCTTCGAGTTCTTATCAAAGCCCACCACTTTAAAGTGTTCCGCAAGGCTAACCGCCAAAGGCAAACCTACATACCCAAGCCCCACAACGCAGATTTTTTCTTTGCCGGCTTTCAACCCTTCAAGGAGGGTATTCACCCCAAAGCCTCCTTCCATTCTTGAACGATCTTTTCAATGCTGAAATCTTCAACTCTTTGCTTAGCTTTTTCCGAGTAGCTTTTTCTCAAGTTTTCATCTTCAAGTAGTTTATCTATTGTTGTCTTAACCCACATTATTTCCGTCTTTTCTAATAACACTGGTTAATGGCTTTATATTTTACATCAGCATAACAAACCTTCGTATTTCTTTTCAATTCTTTTAAATACGTAATTTTGTTCATGAGGCACGTCTTCTCTTAATAAATCCTGTTCATTCATAATGCTCAAATTACCATCATTATCTATTTTAAAAGCTCTATATCCGCTGTTAAATAAAATATTTACAGCTTCCCTGTGTAAATCATCAGGGAAAAATTCCATTATTATCATTGGGCTATATTTTTTAAGTAATTCTAAGCCGCCTTTCAAAACGAGAGACTCTCCTCCTTCAACATCTATTTTCATTATTGTCGGTGGTTTATGGTTTGAGATATAATCATCCAGAGTAGTTGTTCTAACTTTTATAACTTTATATTTCAAAAAATGCTGGTGCTTTACTAAAGAACTACTACCTGAATGTCCACTTATTTCTCTATCAAAAAATTCTGTTTCACCTGCTTTATCAGACAACGCCATTTCATTCAAAAATGTGTTTTTATAAATATCTAACCTAGAGTTTTCTCTTAATAATTTAAAAATCTTAGGATTAGGTTCGAAAGCATGAATTTCTCCTTTAGTAATAAATTCTTGAGCTAAAAGAGTATAAAAACCGTAGTTAGCACCAATATCGTAAAAAATATCATCATCTTTGAAATTTTTAATTAAAAACTTAATTATTTGGATTTCGGCAACAGGTAAAGTATTAAAAAAATATAACGAAGCAGCATCAGCATCTGCTAAATATACGTAAATATCTCTCCCCCAAAAAGTTTTAATTTTTTTCTTAAAGTCCATACCTAAAACCTTTTTCATTAAAATAGCCAAAACTATAGGAAGAGATTTTTCTCTAACTATAAAAGCGCGAACTATTTTTGAGCGAAAAGTTCCATATAAGTTAACTCTTGGTTCTATTTTGTTTAATAAGCTTAAGAATTCTTCTTTTTTATCCATCTTTAAAAACCTCCAAATATTTTTCTGCAACTTTTCTAATATCTAATTTTAATGCATCTTGCTTGAAGATGTCAACTTTTGGTATTCATAGACTAGACTGGTTAGTGGTTAGCGAGAGGTTTCCTTGGAATGCTAAGCATGAAACCGTCTATAGATGGCTCGCCTCCTTTATTGTCATTTATACCATCATAGACCTAAAAAGTTGACATACTCTCTTTTGCATACTCATTGTTTTGAACCTCTATTATCTCAAGAGGGATTTCACCTGGGTTTTCAAGTCTGTGTGGAGTTGATTTAGGTACATAAACGGATTCGTTTTCGTGAATATGCATTACCTTATTCCCGATTGTTACCTTGGCGGTCCCTTTTACCACTATCCAGTGCTTGTTTTGATGATGATGTATCTGAGGGTCTATATTTGAACCCGGCTTAACAACTATCCTTTTTATCTTGTATCCCGGATGTTCTTCAAGAATAGTACACTCACCCCAGGGGCGATAAACCGTTCTATGTTCAAAAACCTCAATTCTCTTCTCCCTTTTGAGCTCCTCTACTACATGCTTAACCTTTTGTGCTGAGCCCCTTTTTGCAATAAGAATAGCATCATCTGTTTCTACTATAATAAGATCCTTCAAATCAACCATTGCTATGAGCCTTTTATTCCCTATTACCAAACAACCTTCTATGTCCTTGGCTAAAACATTCCCGAAAATAACGTTTGACTTTTCATCTTTGTCTAAAGCATCATAAAGGCTATCCCAAGAACCTATGTCGCTCCAATAGATGTCCATTGGAATAGCAGCAACCCTTTTTGATTTCTCCATGACTGCGTAATCAATTGAAATATCTGGCATCTTTGTAAAAGTTGCTATCATAGCCTCTAAAGGTTGATCAAAAAGTTTATAAATTTCTGGAGCATAAAGCTTTAGTTCTTCTATCATGGTTTCGATGGTAAAGACAAACATTCCGGAATTCCAAAAGTAGTTTCCTTCGCTTAAGAATCTTTTTGCGGTTTCAAGGTCGGGTTTTTCAGTGAATGTTTCAACAAGATAATAGCCTCCTAGGTCTTTACCGGTGATTTTAATATAGCCATAACCTGTTTCTGGATAAAGGGGCTTAATCCCAAAGGTTACAATGTAGCCTTGCCTTGCTACTTTTTCAGCTAATTT
>JBMSAU010000063.1:0-6114 GCA_049414625.1 Thermodesulfobacteriaceae bacterium | reverse complement strand
TATAAAAGAGCTATAAAGTAAGGAAAACCTTATCAGTCTCGGCTCAACTCATCTTAACATCAATAAATCTCTTCGTTGAGAATGTAAATATTGTATTGGTTTTCAACTAAAATTTTTTTCTACAGGAGAATGGTGGTAATGCTCGGGTGACAAGAGGGGACCCTTGGGACTAAGAACTCATTGACACTCCCTATAATCATGCTAAAATAACAAAAAAATTTAGGGGGCGATGGAGCATGCATCCTCTCATTCGTGAGGTAGAGGCAAAATACTTGAGAACAGACCTTCCTAAGATCTCTCCTGGGGATACAGTTAGGGTTTATTTTAAACTTAAAGAGGGTGAGGAGAAGGAAAGGGTTCAGGTTTTTGAAGGAGTAGTTATAAGAAGAAGGGGTTCAGGCACATCCGCCACCTTCACCGTTCGGAAAATCTCTTTTGGGGTGGGAGTTGAAAGAACCTTTCCCTTGCACTCACCGAGGATCGAGAAAATCGAAATAGTAAGAAGAGCTAAGGTAAGAAGGGCAAGGCTTTACTATCTAAGGGAGAAGCCAGGTAAATCTGCCAGGCTCAAAGAGCGTTTTGACCAAAAGGTCATGGAATAGCGTTGAACCTGTAGAAAAAGCCTACTGGTCTCTTGGCTATTGCGCCATAGCGGGTGTAGATGAAGTTGGTCGTGGCGCAATAGCTGGTCCCCTACTCGTTGTCGGGCTTATTCTACCAAAAGATTACTATCATCCCCTTCTTAGGGACTCTAAAGAGCTTACCCCTAAACAAAGGGAAAAGATAGCAGAAGAGCTAAAAAGGGTTGCCGTTAGCTTTAGCTTTGCCTGGGTTGAGGTAGAAGAAATAAAAAGGCTTGGAATTTTTAGAGCCTTTCTCCTTGGGCTTGAGAGGGCTATTCAAGGGCTTGCCAAGCCTGACCTTATCCTGATTGATGGACCTCATCCCTTACCAAGCTTTCAAGGTCTACAAAAAGCCCTGGTCAAGGGAGATAAATTAAGCCTTAACATCGCTGGGGCAAGCATTCTTGCCAAGGTGGAAAGAGATAGGCTTATGGAAGAGCTTGACAAGCTCTATCCCGGTTACGGGTTTGCTAAGCACAAGGGATACGCTACGAAAGAGCATATTTCTGCCCTTAAGAAGCTTGGTCCATCTCCCATACATCGAACTTCATACCACTGCTTTGCCCAATGGTTAACGAAAAAAGAAGCTTAAAAGGTCGATTGGGAGAGGATATTGCTAAAGAATATCTTGAAAAGCAAGGATATAAAATCATCTCCCAAAATTTCCGCACAAAAACCGGGGAAATAGACCTTATCGCTGAGAAAAGGGGGACGCTTGTTTTCGTTGAGGTTAAAGCTGGAAGTCTGGAAAAGGATGGCTTCCTTCCGGAAGATAAGGTGAATTACCTCAAAAGAAAAAGGCTCATCGAGGCAAGCAGGCTTTTTTGCGCAAAAGAAAAAAGGCTGATGGACAGAATAAGGGAACTTAGGTATGATGTATTAATAGTAGACCTTGAAAAAAGGAGAGTTGTAAGGCACTATGAATCAGCCTTCTTTGCCGAAGATTGAGCCTCTTGGTCTTACGATCGAAGAGCTTTTAGAAAAGAAAGATGACGATTTAGCTAACCTTTTAGCTCCTCTTAAGTTCCATGAAGTCCTTGAAGTAGTGAGACAGACCCCTTGGAAGGATAAGGCTCGAGTCATCCTTCTTTCTCCCTACCCAGAAGGTGTGGTAAAGAACCTTCATCCGGCAGAGCTATTCTTCACCATGAAGGCTTCTTCACTCGACCTTGCGGTTGAGCTTCTTTCCTATGCTAAAGGAAGCCAAGTTCAGTTTTTCTTTGACCTTGATGCCTGGTATAAGGATAGGATCAAGCCTGAAAGGGTAGCAAGCTGGATAGTCCTTCTCTTTTCTGCCGGGGAAGACAAGGTTTTAGAGTGGCTTAGGGTTGCGGATTGGGATTTTCTCATCGCCCTCTTTCAAAAATTCATCAAGGTTTATAAAAGACCAGATGATGTAGACCTAATTGAGGCTTACGACTGGCTACCTCCTTATACCCTCGATGATGTTTATTTCATCGAGTTTAAAGTAGATGAGCTTGAGTTTTATTTTCGGCGTATGATTGAGATTTTGCGGGAGGAGATGCCAGAGCAGTATTTTTCGCTTCTTGAAAGTGTAATCTGGGAAATCCCGCTTGAGGTAGAAGAGCGGGCTTACAGGTTTCGCAATGCAAGGCTTGAAGACGAGGGTTTAGTCGACTACTTCTCTGCCCTTGAACTCTATACCCCTCTTCATCCCAAGAGAATTAGAGCCGTAGAAGAAAGATTTGCCCTTCCTTACGAAGGAGAGGTTGAGCATCCTCTCTTTTTGGTTCCCGTTGAGGATAGAGGCTTTCTTATTGAAAGGGCTTTAGCAGAGGTCAAGGATCCATTAGTTTTAAACAGGATCAAAAGAGAGCTTGCCTATCTTGCTACAAAGCTTGTCATTGCTGATTTTGTGGTAATTGATGGCTTAAAGGAAATGGAAGAGACGACTAAGAAGCTATGGCATAGTCTAAATCTTGGGCTTGACTATCTATCCCACGGACGGGTTGACTTAGCTAAGGAATTTCTTACCAATTACTACCTTGAGGACATCTTCCGAGTTGGGCAAACAGCCTTACGAGAACTTAGGCGGTATGCTATGAGGATCTTAAACAGCAAAGATTTTGATCCAACCTTTTTACGGTATCTTGATGAACCCTATTCTGGTTACATAAAAGGAATCATGGTAAAAAAACTCAATCAAATAAAGCTCTTTCAACCGGAAAGAATTGGCACGGCTGAGGAGTATACCTATTTTTCCCGAGAATCAGAGGTCAAGATGGTCTGGAGATATATTGAAGAGGTAGGCTATCTTGCAACTCTTTTAGATAAGGCTTTTGGTGGAACAGGACCTATTATAAAAGAGATGTTAGAGCAAGATAGGAACTTTGACCTTTTAAACTTGACTTGGTCAGCAATTGTCCTTACTTCTTTAGCTCAATGGGTTTTAACCAAAGATTTTAAATTCAAGGCTATCCCGAAGAAGGAATGGAAAAAACTTTTTCCGATGCTTATGGAGAAAAGGGGTGAGCGTTGCTATTTTCGAGAGGAGCTAAAAAACGCCCTTAAGGAAAACTTTACAGCCTTAGCTCAAGTAACCTATTTTGTTGAGCCCTCTTTCATAGAAAGCTTTGTAGAAAATTTAGCACAAAAAATGGAATCTGAGTTTGCCTTTGCTGATCCTTCTTCCCCTCCAGACCCTAAGTATCAAACTTTAATTCTGATTGACCTTAAAGGATAGAAGACGACTGATGAAACAGATAAAGATAGGTCTTCTCGGTTTTGGCACAGTTGGACAGGCGGTATACAAGCTTTTGACTGAAAACGCTAAAAACATAGCGGAAAGGACAGGTTTTTTGCCTGTTATTGAAAAAGTTTTAGTTCGAGATTTAAAGAAGAGAAGAAGTTTATCTATAGACCCAAAGTTGTTGACTGTCGACCCTGAAGATATCCTTGAAGATAAGGAGATAAGTATAGTTTGTGAGTTGATGGGAGGGATAAATCCTGCCGAGGAGTATGTCCTTTCTGCCCTTGAAAAGGGGAAGGCAGTGGTCACAGCAAACAAGGCTCTTCTATCGGAAAAGGGAGAAAAGATCTTTTCTTTAGTCAACGAAAGAAGGCTTTATCTTGGCTTTGAAGCCTCGGTAGGAGGCGGTATCCCTATCATCAAAACGATGAAAGAAGCTTTGGTGGGGAATAAGATTAAACGGATAGTCGGAATAGTAAACGGCACAACCAACTACATCCTTACTCAAATGCTTGAAAAGGGGATGGACTTTGCTAAAGCCCTTCGTTTAGCTCAAGAAAAGGGGTTTGCTGAAGCTGACCCAAGCTTAGACATAAAGGGTATCGATTCGGCTCATAAGCTCTCTCTTCTTGCAAGCCTTGCTTTTAATTTTTTCATACCCTTTAACAGGGTTTATGTTGAGGGGATAGATAAGATTGAGCTTATTGACCTTGAGTTTGCAAGACAGTTTGGATATGTGGTTAAGCTTCTCGCTATCGCTAAGGAAAATAAAGGAAAGTATGAGATAAGGGTTCACCCTGCGCTTATACCTGAAAAACATATCTTGACATCTGTTAGATTTAACTACAATGCTTTTTACATACAGGGCGACTTTGTGGGGGACATTCTTCTTTATGGTCTTGGGGCTGGTGGTTCTCCTACCGCAAGTGCGGTGGTAAGCGATATCGTAGATGCTATGGAATTCTTAACCACAGGAAAGCGAGGGCTCATACACTACCCTCGGTATGAAGAGGAAAAATTAGAAAAAATAAGACCTATTGAAGACTGCGAGTTTAGATACTACTTTCGGTTCCAAGCCTTAGACAAACCTGGGGTTCTTTCAAAGATATCTGGAATACTGGGCAAGTATAGGATAAGCATAGCTTCGGTGGTTCAGATTGGAAGACAAAAGGGAAAAGGGGCTGTTCCCATTGTCATGCTTACCCATGAGACGAAGGAAGGGCTTGTTTCTAAAGCTTTGAGCGAGATTTCCAAGCTTGATGTAGTGAAAGGAGAAGTTAAAAAAATAAGAATTTTTGAGGAGTAGAAAGATGAGGGTGTTTGTTCCAGTAGGGACTTATAGAATTATGGAAGATAAGAAAGTATGCTTACATGCAGGTCCAGCAGGAGCTGGAGTGATCCTTGGAGCTTTGAATAAAGAAACCCGATTTTCAGCCTTAGCCTTTTTTCTTTTTCCACGCAAAAATCAAACTATTTCGGTTGACGATAATATTATTTTTTCTGGAGAAGAGCTTTTGGAGTACTTTTGGGATGAATTAAGTGAGAAGAATGAAAACGTAAAGGGTCTTACCTGGGTGTTAGCTGGGGCAAGCAAGTTTAAAAGCGGTCTTAATGACTTCAAACTAATGGAGGAAAACATTGGTTTAGCAAGGAATTTTCTTACAAAACGAGTAGGGGTCGAGAATTTCTACGAGTTTATATTCAAACCCACTTTTGTCCTGGTTGAGGTTGATAGTTCTGCTAATACCATTAGAATTCTCTATAATGGAGGGATGTTGTGTCTTTAGGCGAAGAACTTCTTCTTGAAAAGATCTTTTCTAAGGTTGACCAGATCCCCACCTTCCCTAAGGTTGCCCAAAGGGCTCTTGAGTTGTTGAGGGATGAAAATGTTGATTATCGCAAGCTTGAAGAAATAATAAAGACCGACCCTGGGATCGCTGCAAACTTTCTCAAGATCGTAAATTCTGCTCTTTATGCCCTCCCGCGTAAAGTGTAAAGCATCGCGCAAGCTTTTCTATATCTTGGTGTAGACCAAATTAAATTTATCCTTCTTTCAGCTGTAACTGGAAAGTATTTTGACAAAGAAATGATCGGATATGGGGTTAGTGCAAGAACAATTTGGCTTCATTCCATTGCTTGTGGAATTGCTGGAGAGCTTTTGGCAAGAAAAATAGGAGCCTCAGAAAGCTTTATGGAGAGAGTCTACCTTGCCTGTCTTCTTCATGACATCGGAAAAATAGTGCTTGACCTTTACACCAAGATTGAGATTGAACATTTTAAAAACACCATCAAGGAAAACCCTAAATGGACCTTTATGCAGGTTGAATGGCTTGTTCTGGGGGTGGACCATGGTTTAGTGGGGGCAGAGCTTCTAAAAAGATGGGAATTCCCTGAAGATGTAGTGTTTTCGGTAAGGGCGCATCATGACGATAGTTTGATGGTCCAAAGGAAGCTCTCAGCCATCGTTGCCTTAGCAAACGCTATTGCTAATTTGATCGGGTTTTATAGTGGTATCGACAGCTTTTACTACTCCCTTCACAACGACTTACTAAAGCTTTTAGGAATAAAACCTGATGAGCTTGAAAAGGTCTGCGAGCTAACTTTAGAGAAGTCTTTGCAAATAGAAAGGGAACTAATCTAGAATTCACCCTCTGAGGCTGTTCTAAAAAGCTCCCCCTATACTTTGTCCTGCCGAGCGATAGCGAGGCATCCCTCGCTTCGCTCGGGACGGCGTCCCTCCTCACTTCGTTCGGGACGGCGTCCCATAAGACACTTCGTTCG
>JBMSAU010000062.1:0-2105 GCA_049414625.1 Thermodesulfobacteriaceae bacterium | reverse complement strand
ATTACAGAAGAATAGGTGGAAGAGAGATATTTAAACATAAAAATTGTCTCATTATCTGTGATATTTCTAAGAGAGGTGTTGTTCAAAAGGGCAATTATTTAATCTCCAGAGAAGACCTGATCAATCCTCAAAAAATAAAAGAGGCTGCAAAAGCAAGGGTTAGACGTATTATGGAATTACTTGAGTTTAGATGTTTACTGGAAGCAAGTGACAGTTTCAGTGATTATTATATTTTAAAGGATGGATTGATAGATAGGTATAACAGAGTAAAACAGATTTTCGGTATTGATAAACAAACTTATCAGGCTATGCTAATGAATGTGGTGGGCTTTATAAAATATCCAAGAAAAATTCCTCCCGAAGTAAGAGTTAATATTTTAAGCCTGAGTGAATCCCAATATTATAGATGGATAGGAAGACCTGAAGATGACGAAGACGACGAAAACAATCCGTATCCTTCACCCGATACCAATGAACTCTTTGATTTTGCACTATTGAGATTTAGAAGATTACCTCACTTTCTTGATACTCCAGTAGGGATTGTAAAGCTTCAGACTTTAAAAAGAGAACACAACAAAGATAATTTGAAAGAAATTGTAAAAGCGGTTTTACGAGAAAGGTATCCTCTTCCCTCAGATCATAGACGGATTTATTCTGAACCTTTTCCTATTGAAGAGGCAGAAAAAGTAGCTAAAGCACAATTACCATCTGAGGAGAGAATCAGAGGCTTAGTGTATTCCCTTATGTAATTGTTAAATCGCCGTGCATCGTCTTCCCAAATTTTCTTAATTTCTAATATCTCTTCTGGTCTTATAATTTGCAACGTAGTATGCTTTTCTAATTCTAACACCTTTTCCAAGATTTTCTCCCGTGCTTCAAGGGAAAGCGTGCCTTTATTGTTTTTTGCTGGTTGTCCGTTGCGACGGAATGGAAGCCTGTTTTGTAGGTCATTGCAAAATTCTACCAACCAATTCCTAAATTCATAAAGTTTTTGGAGAGCCTCATTCTTTATAGCTTGGTTTCTAAGCGTTTTATCTTCCCTGACCACGGTGCATACCCAACATCCAAACCTCATGCCGCATCCATTATGAAACTTATTTTTCTCGGGTATAAGCGGGCATTCTCCTCTTGCGGTTCTGTATAAGCTAATAACTTTGCTGTAATCCTCTCCCCACGGAGCAGGGCTTTGTGTGAGAAACTCCCATATATCCTCCTCAGTAAAATCAAAAATAGGTGCAAAAACACGCAAGCTGTTCTTTTCAAGTTCCATACCATCCAAGCGACGGTTAAGAGACCTTTTCCTTGCCAAACTCTCCTGACTTCTCACTGCTACAAGCATAATTCCCTCTTGAAAGCTCGCAAGAACTTTCTTAACAGGTTTAATTTTAAGTTTGTCCTGACACCAACGAAATCTATGATTCGGCAAAGGATAGCCCTTTCCTATAACATTAACCCAAAAGCTATTTCTTATCTCAGGCTGTGCTATTAGAATGCGAACATCTATTCCCGTCTTTTCACAGTAGGCTTTAACCTTTTGTAAAAACTCCATAACATGTTGATGAACAACCGGATTTTCAACGAGAGTATCCGCATACACAACTGCCAAAGGATTAGTTTTCATCGCGCTTAGAAGCACAAGCACATGATGTAATAAAAAGGTGCTGTCTTTTCCTCCAGAGTAGGCAACAACGATAGGATGGGTTTGAAACTGGGAAAACAGGTTCCTCAGTCTTGTTGTTAAAAGGTTAATCTTATTTCCCATTTTTCTGCCCTTAATTGCAATTATAACATCCTTGAAGGTATCAACTTTTGTCATCCATAGATTGAACTGGTTAACAGTTAGGACCTGAAACAGTTATGAAGGCACTAAAAACAATAGAAGAGTAGATGAAAAGGACTTGCCTATGTTTTTGCATATTTCAAGATGCTTAACACTAACCATTCTAAAACACAAACAGAACACTCCAAGCTTTTAGGGATAAATGTTATAATAAAAGCTTTAACCAATCCTTTAAGGAGGCTCTGATGTTTAAGGTTCTCATCACGGACCCTATATCCGAAAAGGGCATTGAGATTTTAAAGAGGGAGCCAGACCTTGATGTGGA
>JBMSAU010000061.1:0-28639 GCA_049414625.1 Thermodesulfobacteriaceae bacterium | reverse complement strand
TTTTTCTACCCTTTGTGCTATTACTACACAAGCTTTTCTTCCCGTTAAATTTTGCGCTGGAAAGGCTAAACATTTTAGCCCTTCTAAAAAGAAAAAGAGAAAAAGCCGAAAAGGAAGGAGCCTTATCCAGCGCTGAGCAGTTCATCCTTTACCTTTTAGATGAGGCAAGGAAGGCTGGTAAGATTAGCGAAGTAGAATTAAGGTTTATCCGTGGCCTCTTTATCTCAGAGGACATACCTGTTTCCACTATCATGGTCCCAAGGTCAGAAATCTATGCCCTGCCAGACCAAGAAATTACCCCCAAGCTTCTTCAGGAAATTAGCAAAACACCCTTTACCAAAATTCCCGTCTATGGTTCCACCCTCGATGAGGTAATAGGTATTCTCTATGTGAAAGACCTTTTCAAGTACGTAAAATCATTGGAAGAAAAAAAGCTTAAACTCTCTGAGGTTGTAAGACCGGCTTTTTTTGTTCCCGAATTCAAAAAGGTAAGAGAACTTTTACTTGAGTTTCAAAAAAAACACCTAAAAATAGCTTTGGTAGTTGATGAATATGGGACTATAAAAGGGCTCGTCACTTTACCTGACCTTCTTGAGCTTCTCTTTGGTGAATTCCGCACCGAGGATAAACCAAGCTTCAGCCCTATTAAAAGGTTAAGCGAAGACAAATACTTAGCTCATGGTAATGCTCCAATGTATCTCATAAAGGAGGAGCTTGAAGCATTTGAGATTGCCCCCGAGGATGAAAGTCGAAGCTTAAACGGTTTTTTGCTTGAACGATTTGAAGGGGTCCCTAAAGGAGGTGATAGCATCGAAATAGCCAGTTTTTCTTTTAAAGTGCTGAAATTTCGAAAAAACAAGATACTCTGGGTTGAAATCCAGAGAAAAAAAGAATGATATTTGCCCTTCTTTCCTTTTTATTCTTCATTGCTTTAGAAGCCTTTTTTGCCTTAAGCGAAATGGCTTTAATCTCAGCAGAGAGGCTAAGCCTTCAGAGGCGGGCAAAAAACGAAAGGATTGCCCGCATAGCCTTAAAGCTTTTAGACAATCCAGAAAGGCTTTTTACCACAACCATCATGGGAATAACCATGAGCATTGCCGGAAACGCTGTTTTTACTTCCTACTTTTTTATCTCATCCTTAGGAAATGCTGGAGCTATTTTTTCGCTTTTAATTCCCATTTTCACCTTTTTCTTTGGTCAAGCCTTCCCCAAGGTCATAGGCAAAACATACTCACAAACGCTGGTTCTGATAGTTGCTCCTATCCTCTATCTAATGTCTTTTCTTTTCTACCCTGTTTATCATCTCAATCAGCGCTTAACCAACCTAATTTCTAGAAAAAAGAAGACCATAGCACTATACCTTTTATAAAATTTAGAGAAGTCTTCTTAAGCCTTATAAAGTATGAGGAAGAAATTGACGCCAAAGAAAGAGAACTTATGCATAAGATCTTCGAGTTTAGTAAGAAAAAGGTATACCAGGTAATGATCCCTCTTCCTCAAGTAAAAGCCTTACCTCTTACAGCTACTTTAGACACAGCCATTGAATTTTGCAAACAGTATAACTTTTCTTACATACCTCTATACAAGGATAACCCTACTAATCTGATTGGAGTTGTTCGAGTAAAGGACCTGCTTTCGGAAACTAAAGATCATTCTCCTTCAATATCTCAATTCATGATAGAACCCCTCTTTATACCAGAAACCATCCCAGCCTACGAAGCGCTTGCCATTATGCAAAACTCCAATCAAGATTTTGCCATTGTGGTGGATGAATATGGACTAACAACCGGAATCATCACCCTCGAGGACCTCGCTGAGGAGGTTTTAGGAGAGTTTAGCGACCAGTTAGATTATCAACATCGATTAATCATTCCGCTTTCCGATAAAACTTATTTAGCCAAAGGAATAGTAGAGATAGAAAAGCTTTCTCAATTAGGATTAGAGATACCTTCTTCCGAATTTGAAACCTTAAACGGCTTTCTTTATAGTCTCTTTAAACATATCCCAGAAACGGGAGAAAGTATAAGGTATGAAAACTTTGAGTTTATAATTAAAAAAGCAACACCAACTACCGTGGAAGAAGTGTTGATTAGAAGGGTAGATTGATTTTCTTTCTCTTAAAGCCAGTGATATCGATTGGCTGGGGAAGGGATGGAGTTTCTTCCAACTCTTTAATCCTCCATGTAAGAGAGAAAAACAGAGAATTAACCCTCCCTTCAAGCTTTTGTCTATCGAAAACGTATTCACCTTTAAAGGAGTTAAGATAGAACTCTCTTGATGTTTCTTTTATGCCTAAAAAGTAGTATGGCAGGTCTTTCAGCTGAAGTCGTTTTTCCTTTGGATAATAAACTTTGGCTTTTGATGGAAGAATAAGTCTTGGACCTTTCTTTTCATCCCATTCGAACAAAACCTCATCTCCAAACGGGGGACTTATCCTTAACAAAAAGTAAGCCTGCGAAAGATAAAACTCTCCATAAGCCCCTGATGAAGGAATGTCAAATAGTTTAGAAAAGTCTCCCTCAACATAGACTTTTCCTTTAAGTATTCGTCCTTCAAGTCCTTTAGTGAGAAGTGCCTCATAAAGGCTTATCATAGGTGGCTTAACTGCACAGCCTGTTAAAAGGAAAAGAGGAAGGAGAAGGAAGAAAGCTACTTTTCGCATCTTTTAACCTTAGGGAGAATTCTTTCTTTTTCGATCCTTCTAAAGGCACTTTTTTCTGCCCGTTTATACCATTCACAAGCCTTATTTTTATCTCCTAAGGCAAAGTAGACATCTCCAAGGTGTTCAAAGATGACGGGTTCATCTTCTTTTAAGTTAGAAATTGCCCTCTCAAGATGCTCTTTAGCTTTGGTATAATCACCTTTTTTATAATAAAGCCAGCCTACGCTATCCTCGATGTATGGGTCATCAGGCTTTGAATTGTAAGCTTTAAGCAAAAGGGCTTCAGCTCGGTCTAAATCTCTGTTTAGTTCAACAAGGCTATAGCCTATGAAATTCAACAGATAGGGGTCGTCTGGCTTCTTTTTTAATAGAGGCTCTAATGTTTGAATGACCTTTTCGTATTGCTCAAGGCAAGCCAAGTTCCCAGCTAAGACAAAAAGTAGCTCTTCATCATCAGGGAACCTTTTTAACCCCTCTTCCGCAACCTTTACTCCCTCTTCGCAAAGGTCAAGTTGGTCAAGGGCTTGAGCCTTAAACACAAAATGTGCTCGTTCGGTAGGAGTAAACTTCTTGATAAGAGAGATAGCTTTCTCAGGGTCTTTTTTCTTATAGATGAAAAAACTCCGCTTTAAGCCTTTAAAATACCAAAGGGTATCTTGAGGGATGCTCTCATAGATTTTCAAAGCCTCTTCTTCTTTCCCTTTGTATTCGAGAGTTAAAGCAAGATAGAACGAAAACTCAGGTTGAGCCTTGTTCTGAGAAAGTTGTTTTCTTAAGAGCTCTTCAGACTTTTCCCAATCTTTTCGCTCGAGATAAAACCCAAGTAGATAGCGGAATAAAGCTTGGTCTTCGGGGTTCTTGTTTAAGTAATTTACAACCAGTTTTTCGATGGTCTGATAATCCCTTATCTCTTCTAAAAATCTTAAAGCTTCAAAGAAAATGGGATGTGATCCCTCAAAAAGCTCAAGGGCTTTAAGATAAGCTGTTTTGGCTTGCTCATAATCCTTTTTTTCCTTATTAACTCGTGCCTTATACAACCAGGCTACACGGTTATTTGGGTCAAGTTTTAGCAACTTTTCAAGGCTTGTTAAAGCTAAATCCCATTCCTTCTTCTGAAGATAGACCGAAGTTAGGAGACTTAAGGCTTCTTCATCCTTAGGATTTTTATCAAGATATTTCTCTAACAAGGAAATTGCTTTGTAGCTTCTTTCTTTTAGAAGATATGCCTTAGTTAAGAGAAGAACGGTTTCCTTATCTTCTGGATACTTCTTTAAAAGACTTTGTCCATAATTTTCTGCCTCATCAAACTTTCCTGCCTGAAGATAAATAACAAGGAGTGACCTTTTTAAGAACAAGCTCCCCGGGTTAGCTTTAATGGCTTTCTTTAAGAATTCAACCGCTTCCTCAGGGGTCTTTGCAGAAATATTTGCCAAAAGAAAATAGTGATAAGACTTAGCAAAGTTGTCATAAAGTGGAGAAGCTCCAGAGGAGCTAACGAAGATAGAGAAAAGAAGAAGTGCTAAGCTTAAGCATAAGACCAAGCTAATCCTTGGAAGGAAGGGCAAGCTGAAGATACATAGCATCTGGTAGTTTCTCCTGAAGGAATTTTCTTAGCTTTTTTATCAACTTCTCTTCAATCTGTCTAATCCTTTCCTTTGAAATGCCAAGCTTCTGTGAAAGTTCGTTCAAAGTCTTTGGCTCCTCAGCCAAAAGCCTTTCGTGAAAGACTACATAATCTTTGCCGGTAAGCTGATTAGAAAACTCTTTAAGAAGCTTCTTAAATTTTGTTAAAATTTCTTCTTTTGCGAATTGCTCTTCAGGGGTTGGTCTTGTATCCTTTAAAAAGTTCCCAAGCGTATCCTCAGAATCTGAAGCTATCGGGGCATCAAGGCTGACGTCCATCTGGTTCATCCTCATTTCCATTTCTTCGACTTCTTTTTCTTTAACTCCCAAGCTTTCGGCTATAGCTTTAGCAGTGGGCTCAAAACCGAGAGCAGCAAGCCTCTCTTTTTCTTTCCTCAAACGGTAAAAAAGCTTCCTTTGAGCCTGCGTTGTCCCCATTTTAACAAGCTTCCAGTTATCCATTATGTATTTAAGGATGTAAGCCTTGATCCAAAAGGAAGCATAGTAGGAAAACTTAACCCCTTTATAGGGATCAAACTTTTTAACCGCTTGGATTAGACCAAGATTACCCTCTTGAATAAGGTCAAGAAAATTGTAGGACCAGAACTTTTGAAACTCAAGAGCTATTTTGACAACAAGCCGAAGGTTTGAAACTACAAGCTTGTAGGCAAGCTTTGGATCCTTTGTTTCATAGTAGGCTTTGGCAATGGCTTCTTCTTCCTCCCTACTTAAGAGAGGATACTTGCTGATCTCTTGAAGATACTTTTGTAGAGGGTCAAACTTTGCGGGAAGTTTAGCTTCAAACTCTTCCTCAGCTGAAGGAAGAGGCAGTAGTAAGTCTTTTATCTCATCAACCTTTTCAAGCTCATCCGGAACAGGCTCAACAGATGGAGAACTCGATTTAGGTGGGTTCATATTTTTTATTTTACTCTAAAAAGTTTTAAATTTCTATAGCATAAATACTATTTTAAACCCAATATCTTATGCAGTTGGACCTGTAAGCGTATGGGAAGCCTTGTCTCAAGGATCAAATCTGCAAGTTCTGATGCTGGCAAAAAGGGATGAGCCGGAGAGAAAAAAACCTGCGTCCTTTCTAACAACCGCCATTTAGTAACAATGTCTACCGCCCAATCAAAGTCTTCTCTATCTTTTAAGACAATTTTTACAGCATCTTTTGGCGTTAAATAATCCAAATTTTCATACAGGTTAAATTCTTCCATCCCAGACGAAGGGGGCTTTAGGTCCATGACTATGAGGACCTCTTTAGGCACTTCCTTTATAGGGAGGCTTCCGTTTGTTTCAAGGAGGGGCTTTGCTCCATGAGCAACTAAAGCTTCCAAAAGAGGAATAGCTCCCTCTTGCATAAGGGGCTCACCACCGGTTAACACTACATAGGGTATTCGAGGAAAATTATCTTTCCAGTAATGGATAAGCTCCTCCACTTCCATTTCAAAAAAGAGATAGGGCTCCCGTGCATAAGGGGTGTCGCACCAACTACAGTTAAGATTACAACCATATAGCCTAAAAAAAACTGAAGGCATGCCAACGAGGGGCCCCTCACCTTGAATGGAAAAAAAGATCTCGGAAAGTTTAAGCTTCACTCTTCAGAATAGATAGCACAAGCCTTCTCAGTCTCGTAGACTGCAACTTCCTTAACCTTTACTCCCTCATAGGCTGAAAGCTTGTCTTTTGCCCTCTCAAAAATAAACCGTGCCAGGTTTTCAGAAGAAGGATTTCTATCCCTAAAATATGGATGGTCGTTTAATAAGCGGTGGTCTAATTCGTTCAATATTTCCTTTAGTATAGCTTTTAAATCCTTAAAATCGATTAGGATCTCAATTTCGTTAAGCTTTTTGCCTTCAACAGTCAACTCAACCTTCCAGTTGTGGCCATGAAGGTTTTCGCATTTTCCTTGATAATTTCTAAGATAATGAGCTGAAGAGAAGTAATCAGATACTTTAAGACGGTACATTTTTGCGTCGTGAGGCGGCGCGGGGATTCGAACCCCGGATTCACGGCTTTGCAGGCCGTCGCCTTACCGCTTGGCTACGCCGCCAATGTCTAAGAAACTATCCTTTCCATTCAAACTCAACTTCAATCTGATGCTTATTTTCCTTCACTTTGTACTCTAATTCACATTCAAAACTTTCGGGCAAACTAACAGTTACCTCTCCTACCTTTACCTGACCAGCCTCAACCTGGTCAGCAAGTTCTCTTAAAAGCTTTGCCGCCTCAGATTTGGAAGTAATTTTCTTTACTTCTACTTTATCTTTCATACAAACACCTCTTTTTAAATTTCTAATTTAAATAATTTCCTAATTTAAATAATGGCGGCGGAGGGACTCGAACCCCCAACCCTGTGGATATGAGCCACATGCTCTAACCAGTTGAGCTACGCCGCCTTCTATTAAAATAATAATATAAACTTCTCCTGACCTTGTCAAGAGGGGGAACAAAACTTTAATGCATACTCTAAAGAAGATATCCTTCATACTTTTAAAAGATAATTTAGAATTAATAAGGAAACTTGGCAATATTAGCTAAAAATTCAAAAAATTATAGTATATTCAAGAATTTTGGTGTTGACTTTTCAAATGAGCTTAGTATTTTGTTGTCTGTTGACAGAATCATAGAGGTGAAGGCAATGAAAAACTATAAAAATTTTTTCTATACTTTTCTACTTATTTTTTTCTTTTTAAATTTTTTCTTAAGAACTAGCTTTTCTTATGCAAAGGGAGAGGATGAAGTCGAGAATATAAATGCTCTTTCTGGTGTTGTTCTTGATGCCAAAACAGGAATGGTTCTCTATGCTAAAAACCCCCAAATTAAAATCCCTCCAGCAAGCACTGTAAAACTCCTTACGGCAATGGTTGTGTTAGACCATTTGCCCCTTCATAAGAAAGTAAAAATTTCAAGGAATGCTGAAGAGACCCCTTCGGTGGCACCTTTTTTAAGAGAAGGAGAGGTTTATACTGTTGAAGATCTGCTTAACCTCATGCTGATAAAATCTTCAAATCAGGCAGCCGTTGCCTTAGCTGAAGCAGTTAGCGGAACTGAAGAAAACTTCTCTGTCCTTTTGAACGCTAAGGCTAAAGCCCTTGGTTTACAAAATTCTAAATTTCGAACTGCATCCGGCCTCCCAGCTTCCGACCAATACACCACAGCCTACGACGTTGCCTTCTTGCTTTATGAGGCTCTAAAATATCCTAAAATCGTTGAAATAATTCAAACTCCAGTAAAGATAATCACTAATGAACAAGGAAGGACAATTATCGTTAAAAATACTAATCACCTCCTCTTTGATGAGGACTACAAAGAAGGAGTAATAGGTGGAAAAACAGGATATACAAAGCTTTCTAAACATTGTTTAGTTAATGTAGCAAAAGTTAAAGATAGATTAGTAATAACATCAATACTTGGAGCACCTAATAGAGAATCTTTATGGCAAGATACTAAAAAGATGCTAAAAATCGCCGAGCTTGTTCTGGAAAATAAGATCAATCCGGTTTATGTAAATACTGTAGTAAATTTAAGCCAACCGGTTAATCATGTATACCATGTATACACAGTTAAAAATAAGATCAAATCAACAAATCATGAAAAGAGGGTGAATAACAAATCAATAGCAAAAGCTAAAGGGAAAGAAACCAAAACTTTGATAGCTAAAACATCTAATAAAAACGTTAAAAAAATGAATACAAATATAGCGAAAAACAAAACAACTTCAACCCAAAAAATAGCTTCTAAAAATAAAAGTAAAGATATCAAAACCGTTCAAACTGAGGCTCGTCGAGGCGTCTAACTACAGATGCATATTGCAGTAATTGGAACTGGTTATGTAGGGTTGGTGTCTGGAGCCTGTCTTGCGGACTTTGGTCTCAAAGTAACCTGCGTGGATGTAGACGCTAATAAAATCGAAGCCCTTAAAAGAGGGCTCATCCCTTTTTATGAACCCGGACTAGAAGCCTTAGTAAAAAAGAATGTAAAAGCTGGTCGCCTTACTTTCACCACAAATCTTGCTGAAGCAGTAAGGAACTCCTTAGTAGTCTTTATCTGCGTTGGAACACCACCTTTGCCAGACGGTTCTTCTGACCTTTCCCAGATTAAAAGTGTAGCCCTAGCTTTAGCCGATGTTATTGATGACTATAAAGTGATTGTTACCAAAAGCACTGTCCCTGTCGGCACAAACCGATGGATCAAGAGGCTGATAGATGAGAACAAAAAGGTAAACGTTGAGGTTGACGTCATCTCAAACCCTGAATTTTTGAGAGAAGGAAACGCTATAGAAGACTTTATGCGCCCTTATCGGGTGATCATCGGGGGTGAAAGCGCTCATGCTATCGCCATTATCAAAGACATCTATCGCCCGCTTTATCTTGCTGAAACACCTTTTATCATCACCAATCTTGAAACAGCAGAGATGATAAAGTATGCCTCTAATGCTTTCCTGGCCTTAAAGATCAGCTTTATCAATGAGGTTGCAAATTTTTGCGAAAAAGTCGGAGCTGATGTTACGGTGGTGGCTAAAGGCATGGGATTAGACCCAAGGATAGGGCCAAAGTTTCTTAACCCAGGACCTGGATTTGGTGGTTCTTGCTTCCCGAAAGATGTAAGCTCTTTAATTCATCAGGGAAGACAGGTTGGCTCTCCGTTTAAACTTCTTGAAACCGTGCTCGAGGTAAACGAAAGACAAAAGCTCAGAGCTATTGAAAAGCTTGAAGCCCTACTTGGAGACCTTAATGGAAAAACCATAGCCATCCTTGGGCTTACCTTTAAGCCAAATACAAGCGATGTAAGAGAAAGCCCTGCCTTGAAGATAATTCCAGAGCTTTTAAAGAAAGGAGCAAACGTTAAAGTTTATGACCCAGCAGGGATGGAAGAGTTTAAAAAAGCGACCCCGAACATGCCAATTGAATATGCTAAGGATCCAGAAGCTTGCGCCGAAAAAGCGGATGGACTGTTAATCCTTACAGAATGGAATGAATTTAGGTTCCTTGACTTAAAAAAGCTAAAAACTCTCATGAAAACGCCTGTTTTGGTTGACATGAGAAATATCTACGACCCTGATATCATTAAAAAGCTTGGTTTTCGCTATTCAGGTATCGGAAGAACTTAAAGGTCTAACTCTTGAACAAAAGGATTGAACCGCTTTTCTTCAGCTATCGTAGAGGTGGGTTTTGGCCCATAGTCGTGCCCAGGATAAACTATGGTATCATCGGGTAAAAGAAAGAGCTTGTCCCTAATGGAACGTAGCATCTGCAAATAATTTCCACCCGGTAGGTCTGCCCTGCCAACGCCCTGCACAAAAAGAGTATCGCCAGTAAATACTACTTTCGAGCCTTCAGCATACAAACAAGATGAGCCAGGTGAATGACCTGGTGTATGAATAACCACTAAAACCTCATCTCCAAGGGTTATCTCAAAGCCCTCCTCATAAACCACGTCAGCCCGAGGATTTGCTGGAAATCCCCAGTTCTTAAAAACAGAAAAATTCTGAGGGTCTCTAAAGAAGAGCTCATCTGCCTTGTGTAGAATAAACGGTGCCTTTAGAGCTTGCCTTAGGTAGTCTACACCAAGAAGATGGTCAGGATGTCCATGCGTTCCAAAGATGAACTTAACTTTAAGACCATATTCTTGAACAATTTTCAGTATTTCTGGGTCAGCATCCCCTGGGTCGATGACGGTCGCTTCCTTGGTTTCTTCATCGTATACAATATAAGTACAAACTTGAAAAGGACCTGTGATGAGGGTCTCAATCTTTAGCATGCTTTAAGACCTTGCTCGGAGGATGAGCTCCTTCATCTCTCTAACGGCTTCCTTTAGACCCACAAATATGGCTCTTGAAACTATGCTATGACCTATGCTAAATTCTTCAATTTCAGGAATTGCAGCAACCGGTCCGATGTTTTCATAGTTTAATCCATGCCCGGCATGAACAACAAACCCAAGGTCCTTAGCAAACCTTGCTGCGTTTTCTAGCCTTGTAAGCTCTGAAAGCCTTTTTTCTTCCTCTTCAGCCTCGGCATACATCCCTGTGTGGAGTTCAACTATTTGGGCACCTGTTTTCTTTGCTAATTCAAGGGATTTCTCATCTGGGTTTATAAACAAACTTACCTTTATTCCGCTCTTATTAAGCTCTTTAACTACTTTTTTTACTTCCTCAACTTTATCCTCAAGCTCGATACCGCCTTCCGTTGTAATCTCCTCCGGTCTTTCAGGAACTAAGGTTACCTGATAGGGTTTTACCTCTTTAGCAAATTGAATGAGGTCTTTATCTATGGCCATCTCAAGGATAAGCTTTGTCTTAATTATTTCTTTGATCAACCTCACATCACGTTCTTTTATATGTCTTCTATCAAGCCGAAGATGGACAACGATTCCATCAGCTCCTCCAAGCTCTGCTAGTACCGCAGCATGAACCGGGTCTGGATAGTAAGTCTTTCTAGCTTCTCTTACCGTGGCTACATGGTCCACGTTTACAGCAAGCTTGGCAGGCATGTATTCCCTCCTCCTCAAAAATTTAAGGACCCCAGGGTCAGGATAAATTTTTTCCATTAAATTTATCTCATTTCTAAGCATTAGCCAAGGAGAATAAACTCCTTTTTCATGGTCATGGCCTAAAAGATGAAGAAGCCCATGAAAACAAAGACTAAGAAGATAGGGATAAAAGTTCAATCCATACAAACAAGCTTCTTCCTCAGCCTTTTCAACAGAGATAACTACATCCCCTAAGAAAGGCATGTTTTGCCGTTCCTTCACAGGAAAGGCTAAAACGTTCGTTGGATAGGGGCGAGAAAGATATCTTTGATTTAGGTTTAATATCTCTTCATTGTTTACAAAAGTTAAAGAAACAATTTTCTTCTTAAATTTAAGAAGTTTTAAAGCATTTTGAAGATGTTTTTTTAGTTGTTTTTCAATTTCTGTTGGAAATTTGTTAATACCTCTATAGTTAATGTAAATTTTCAAGGTGTTAACACCTTCTTAGCGAAGATTAGGTAGCCAGTGTGAGCAACCATCCTGTCCTCTGGTCTTAACCTCTCAGGATTAGGTTTATACCTTCTTACCAGGATCTCTAAAACCTCAGCATCCTTAAAGGGTAAGCTTAAAAGATGGGTTAAAACTTGGGATACTTGATTGGTTGTAGGAACAAGGATTCCAAGAGGATGACCGGGTTTTAAAGCATCCCAGGCTGGTTTTAAAAGGTGCCAGGGCTCCCTAACATCTAAAAAAACTGCATCGACCTCGGTTTCGTCAAAAGAGTCAACCACTTCTTTTAGCTTCAACTCTACTCTGTGAGCAAGACCAAATCTTTCAAGATTTCTTTTGGCAAGTTGAAAAAACCTTTCCACCTTTTCATAAGTTATTACTCTACCCTCTTCTCCTACAACATAGGCAAAGGCTAAGGTTAGAGCACCTGAGCCTGTTCCACATTCTAGCACCTTTTTTCCGGGACCTACGTCGAGTTTAAGAAGAATGTACCCTACATCTTTGGGGTAGATAATCTGCGTTTGTCTTTCTATGTTCTTGATAAAATCATAGATAGTTGGCTTAAGTATAAAAAAAGAGAGCCCCTTTTTACCGATGACTTTATCTCCGTAATCTTTGCCAATAAGGGAAGCTAAATCTAAGGAATCAGATTGTGTGCTAAATATCTTTGGTTTTAGTTCAAGGAAGTATTTCTTTTCTCCATCAAAAAGTAGGATAAAATCACCTTCTTTTAGGGGCATGAGAATTAGCGAGAGAAAAATACTTTATAGGCAAGGTAGGTCATGTATAGGTCTAAAACATGGGAAACTTCAAAGGGAGAATGCATAGAGAGCAAAGGTGGTCCAACATCAACGATATCCATCCCATACTGAGCAAAGTATTTAGCTACAGTTCCTCCTCCTCCTTCATCAACTTTACCCATTGAGGCAACTTGATAGACAACCCTTTCCTCATCCCAGATTCTTCGCAGATAGCTTACATATTCAGCATGAGCTTCGTTTGCCATGTATTTTCCGCCATGCCCAGTGTAACGAGTTAGAACTACTCCATACCCTAAGCGGGCATCGTTAAGCTTATCGTGGACCTCAAGATAGTTTGGGTCAATGCCTGCTGTCACATCTGCTGAAATGGCCTTTGTCTTTTCCATAATCTCAAAAAAGAGCACAGGGTCGGTAGGAAGCCCTTCCATCTTGATAAGTTCATAGACCAACTTTTCAAACACCCTGCTTTTGGCGCTGGTGTTACCCTCTGAGCCAATCTCCTCTCGGTCCATAAAAATAGCAAGAGAAGTATATTCAGGTTCTTTGACTTCAAGAAGAGCGGTTAAAGAGGTGTAGGCACATATCCGATCATCTTGGCCGTAGCCACCGATAAAAGCCCTGTCTAAACCGATGAACCTTGCCCTTCCAGCGGGCACAGCACAGACCTCAGCTGAAGAAAAATCCTCTTCAGTAATGCCATACTTCTCAAAGAGAAGTTCTAAAATCCTCTTCTTAACCTTTTCTTTTTCTTCTTTCTTTCCCTCCTCCACCTTCTTTGGTATTCCACCTACAAGGATGTTTAAATTTTCTGCAAGAATTGCTTCAGAAAGCTTCTTTTCTTCCTGTTTTTTTCTGGCAAGATGGGGAAGAAGGTCGCAGATGGTAAAAAGGGGATCGCTATCGTCTTCTCCGATGACTACTTTTACCAGGGTGCCATCCTTCTTTACCACAACGCCATGAAGGGCAAGGGGGATAGCTACCCAATGGTACTTTTTTATACCCCCGTAGTAATGGGTTTTAAGAAAGGCAAGGTCAAAGTCTTCAAAGAAGGGGTTAAGCTTTAGGTCAAGCCTTGGGGTATCTATATGAGAGGCAATAATCCGTAATCCTTCAGAGATTGGTCTTTTACCTTTTTTCCAAAGGGCTATAAACTTATTTTTGTAGACAAAATAACCTTTATCTTTACCCCCTTCGCGAAAGCCTTGAGCCTCAGCTCTTTCTTTAATGTAATCTACACTTTCCCTTTCGGTTTTCACCCTTGAAAGAAAGTCTATATACTCCTTAGCGTAGGAGAAGGCTTTATCAATCTCTTCTGAGGATAGTATTTCAGCTACATGCTTTCTTTCAAGCAAAAACCTTTCTTCAGTCATAGGATAGCTCCCCGTGATTTGGTCTCCTTTTTTTTGAAAGGATGGAGATGAGGGGATTTGAACCCCCGACCTCCGGAGTGCGATTCCGGCGCTCTCCCGGGCTGAGCTACATCCCCATCTTTGCTTAAAGGTACTATTGCATTTGAGCCTGAGCTTTAGCCTTATTTAGCTTTTGAAAAAGTTTAGAAATTTTATTTGCTGCCTTCCTCCAGTGGAAAATGCCCTTGCTTACCCCACGATGAAGAAGACTCTGACAAACCCTAAGCTGAGCTTCTGCCTTCTCAAAGTCTTTAGCCTCAATGTAGGCTAAAAATTTTTTAATTTCCGTCTTCACCCTTGTTTTAAAAGCTTTGTTCCTAAGCCTTCTTTTCTCACTCTGCCTTAAAGCTTTTTCAGCTGACTTATGCTGAGGCACACCGATCCCTCCTTAATTTTTTTTATTTAATTAAATTTACTACAATGGCTATTATTGTCAACTTTTGAGGGTATGGTAAACTTGCAAAAGAAATGGGCATAAATAGAATTGAGGTCGCTTTTAAACCTAGATTTCGAGTTGCCCTTGGGGATAAGCTAACTAAAAAAGTAAAGCTACATCTTGGGCTACCTGTAAAGAGTATTCATTTTATCAAAGTCTATTTAGTGGAGGGAAATTTTAGTCTCGAATTACTTCATGCCTTTGCAAGCTCAGCCCTTGCAGACCCGGTTATTCAATTCTATACCATCGGGAAACCCATAGCCAACGAGCTTCCTTACTCCTTTGATTGGGTGTTAGAGATAGGCTTTCGTCCGGGAGTAACCGATAACGAGGGTAAAGTTGCAGAGGAAGCGTTAAGCTACCTCCTTGGACGACCGCTAAATCCCCTTAACGAAGGTGTATACTACGCAAGGCAATACCTTATTGAAGGTGACCTTTCCTTTGAAGAGGTAGAAAGAATTGCTCGGGACCTCTTAGCTAACGAGCTAATCGAACGATGGTTTATTCTGCCTGCAAGCGAATACCAAAAAAAAAGAATAACTTATCTCCCACCACGAGTAACGGAGACCTCTCCACCTATCGTTGAAACTTTCGACCTATCAAGCCTGTCAGATGAAGAGCTGATAAAGCTCTCTAGAGAGAGGCTCTTAGCTTTAAATCTTGAGGAGATGAAGACCATTCAGAAGTACTTTGAAAAAGAAGATTTTATCAAACTTCGACAAAAGCATGGTCTTGATAGAAGAATAACTGATGTTGAGCTGGAAAGCCTTGCTCAAACCTGGTCTGAACATTGCAAACACAAGATCTTTAACGCGAAGATCATATATAAGGACTTAGAAACTGGAGAAACCCTTGAGATAGATAGTCTTTTTAAAACCTTTATTAAACGTGCAACTGAAGAGATAAGAAGAGAAAAGGGAGAAAAAGATTTTTGTCTTTCCGTGTTTGTTGATAATGCTGGAGTTATAAAGCTTGATGAAGATTGGGCTTTAGCCTTCAAAGTGGAAACGCATAACAGTCCTTCAGCCCTTGACCCATACGGGGGTGCTTTAACAGGTATTGTAGGGGTAAACCGGGACCCGCTTGGCACTGGGCTTGGAGCAAAGCTTATATTCAACACAGATGTCTTCTGCTTTGCACCCCCAAACTGGGATAAGCCTCTTCCTCCAAGACTCCTTCATCCAAGACGAATTTTTGAAGGGGTTAGGGAAGGGGTGGAACATGGGGGCAATCAAAGCGGAATTCCTACGGTCAACGGCTCCATCGTGTTTGACCCAAGGTATTTAGGGAAGCCTCTTGTTTACTGCGGAACAGGTGGGCTTATCCCCCTTAAAGTTGGGAATAGGGAGGGTTGGAAAAAAGGGGCAAGGCCTGGAGACAAGGTGGTAATGGTAGGAGGAAAAGTTGGCAAGGATGGCATACATGGGGCAACCTTTTCCTCTGAAGCTCTTCATGAAGGCTCACCGGCAACGGCAGTGCAGATCGGAGACCCAATTACTCAAAAGAAGATGACAGACTTTTTGCTTAAAGCAAGGGACCTTGGTTTGTACAATTCAATCACTGACAACGGAGCAGGAGGGCTTTCTTCGTCGGTTGGGGAGATGGCGAGAGAGAGCGGAGGAGCAGTGATCGACCTTGCTAAAGCTCCTTTGAAGTATCCAGGTCTTAAACCCTGGGAAATTCTTGTTTCGGAAAGTCAAGAGAGGATGACTGTTGCCGTGCCTCCTGACAAGGTCGATGAGTTTTTGAAGCTTGCAGAGAAGATGGGAGTTCAGGCTACGGTTCTTGGCGAGTTTACGGATTCTGGCTATTTTCATATTCTATACGAAGGAAAAACCGTGGGGCTTTTACCCCTTGAATTTTTGCATGATGGGGTGCCTCAACTTAAGCTTTACGCAGAGTGGAGCCCACCTAAGTATCCTAAAGAAGTAACTCTGCCTGAGCCTGAGGATTATGAAGCCCTCGGAAAAGAAATACTATCCCGGTTCAATGTTTGTTCAAAGGAGTATGTGGTTAGGCAGTATGACCATGAGGTGCAGGGTGGAAGCGTTGTCAAACCTTTGGTTGGTCTTGATGGACCAAGCGATGCCGCTGTGCTACGGTATGACCTTGAAAAGACATCTGGCATTGTTATTGCTCATGGAATATGTCCTAAGTTTTCCGACTTTGATACCTATCTCATGGTGGCAAATGCGATAGATGAAGCCATAAGAAATGCTGTCTGCGTTGGGGGAGACCTTGAATACATGGCAGGGCTTGATAACTTCTGCTGGTGCGACCCCATTGAAAGCGAAAAAACTCCGGATGGAAGGTATAAACTTGCTCAGCTTGTAAGAGCAAACATGGCTCTTTATGACTATACAAAAGCTTACGGAGTCCCCTGCATATCAGGTAAAGACTCGATGAAAAACGATTACCTAATGTCCCTTGGTTTAGACCCAATGGGTGAAAATCCCTATGGAGTGGGAACCATCCTACCAGACGGAAGCTTAAAGATCTCAGTTCCCCCTACCCTTCTTTTTTCTGTGGTTGCCAAAATACCGGATGTTAGACTTTCCCAAACGATGGAAGTAAAGAGACCCGGCGACTTTGTTTACATTCTTGGTATGACTAAAGAGGAACTCTTTGGCTCAGAATACTTTGCCCACCTTGGGATAAAGGCAGGAGTTGCCCCAAAGCCTGATGCTGAAATCAACAAGAAGCTTTATCTGCGCCTTCGAGATGCCATCTACTTTGGTCTTGTAAACTCAGCCCATGATGTCTCTGACGGAGGGCTCTTTGTTTGCCTTGCTGAAAAAGCCTTCTCTGGCGGGTATGGAATGTTTGTTGACCTCTCTGCAGTTCCATATGAAGGTAAACGAAGGGATGATTTTATCTTATTTTCTGAGAGCGCAGGGAGAATTGTTGTGACTGTACCACAAGATAAAAGAAAAGACTTTGAAAAGCTCATGTCCGGTTTGCCATACGCCTTGATCGGGGAGACCATCGCTGAACCCACCCTTTATGTCAAAGGTTTAAGCGGAAAGATCATACTTTCAGCAAACATCTTTGAATTAAAGAAGGCTTGGCAAGCACCCTTTGCCAATTGGTAAAAAGTTTAAAAGGAGATTATCCTCATGCTTAGAACGTTAACCTATCCTTCAGCTAAATGCGAAGCCTATCTTAAAACCCTTGAAAACAGAATTTCTGCCTATCCCGCAAAGTTAGAACGGTATCTCAAAAAAATAGCCAAGGATGTTAAGAAAAAGGGAGATAGCGCTCTTTTAGAATATACCGAAAAGTTTGACAAGGTTAAACTAAGTGCCAATGCTCTTCGGGTCAAGGATGAAGAAATTGAAAGAGCGTATAGAGAGGTTTCAGAGGAACTTCTTTCAGCGATAAGGCTTGCGATAAAGCAAGTTCGTCAGTTTCATGAAAAAAACCTTCCTCAAAGTTGGATTGAATCCTTCACTAAGGGAATAATCGTCGGTCAGGTTGTGAGGTCAGTTTCTTCTTGCGGGCTATACATTCCAGGGGGTAAGGGCGGTGAAACTCCCCTTATTTCTACGGTTATCATGACTGCGGTCCCCGCAAAGATTGCCGGGGTGCCTCGGTTGATTATGGTTTCTCCCCCAAGGGTTGACGGAAGCCTCCATCCAGCCCTTCTCGTTTCGGCAAAAGAAGCGGGTGTTGATGAAGTTTATCGGGTGGGTGGACCTTGGAGCATCTTTGCCTTAGCCTTTGGCACAGAAACCATTCCCAAGGTAGACTTAATCTGCGGACCGGGAAATATCTATGTAACGCTTGCGAAAAAGCTTGTTGCCTTTCAGACGGGGATCGACATTTTGGCTGGACCAAGCGAGGTTGTGGTGGTTGCCGACGGCTCAGCTAATCCAAAGTTTGTGGTCTGGGACCTTCTTGCCCAAGCAGAGCATGACCCGGAAAGTCTGAGCATCCTGATTACTCCATCTAAAAAGCTTGCTAAAGCAGTTAAGAATTTGCTCCCTAAGGAGATGTCAATCCTTCCAAGAAAAGAGATAGCTGAAAAAGCTTTAAAGAAGCACGGAGCTATCATAGTTGTTTCTTCATTAGATGAGGCGATGGAGCTTGTAAATAGAATTGCGCCTGAGCACTTAGAGTTAGCTGTAGAAAATCCGGAGGAGCTCCTTTTTGAAGTTAAGAATGCCGGGGCGATTTTTCTGGGACATTATACACCTGAGGCTATGGGAGATTACCTTGCAGGTCCAAACCATGTTCTTCCTACCATGGGGCTTGCAAGGTTTGCCTCCGCGTTGTCTGCTGATAAATTCTTAAAGAAGATCAACTTTTTAAAATATTCTAAGCTTGCTTTGTTTGCTCAAGCAAAGGAAGTCATCACCCTAGCGAATGCGGAAAATCTTTTTGCTCACGCTCAGGCAGTTAGAGTAAGGCTTGAAGAAAACCCATAAGGGAGGGGGAAAAACATGAGAGAGTTTTGCAATCTTTTGGACTTTACTGAAGAAATTCAAGAGGAAATTCAAACGGAAATAGAAAGCTTAGGTCCCTGCAAGATAGATAATCCCCTAAAGGACACTCGTCCATGCTTTGTTACAGATGAGGACAGGGTGAGTTTACGAGTAAGCGCTTCGTATTTAAAAAAGATCCTCTCTGAAGGTAAGGAAATTCCCTCTCTTGAGCTTGCTGGTCCACGCCCAAAGATCTACTTTGACCCATCTAAAGTTCGTGCGGGAATTGTTACTTGCGGAGGTCTTTGCCCAGGGATAAACGATGTTATTCGGTCCATTGTTATGACCCTTTGGTATTCTTACGGTGTTGATAAGATCGTTGGCTTTCAGTATGGATTGCAAGGTTTTATCCCAGAGTATAGACATCCGGTAGTTGAGCTAAATCCTGAGGTAGTAAAGGACATTCATAATCTTGGCGGAACAATTCTTGGGACATCCCGGGGGCACCAGCCCATTGAGGTGATTGTTGACACGCTTGAACGAATGAACATTCAGATACTCTTTATGATTGGAGGAGACGGAACCTTTAGGGCGGCAAACAAGATCAAAGACGAAATAAAAAAACGAGGGTTAAAGATAGCGGTTGTTGCTGTGCCCAAAACGATAGATAATGACATCTGGCTTGTTTCAAAGACCTTTGGGTTTGACACGGCGGTTGAGCTTGCCTGCGAAGCCATAAGATGCGCCCACACCGAGGCTCGAGCTGTCCCCTACGGCATTGGATTGGTAAAGCTTATGGGTAGACACTCAGGGTTCATTGCTGCTGCTGCAACCCTTGCTACTAAAGAGGTCAACTTCTGCTTAATTCCTGAGATGGATTTTGACTTGGAGGGAGAGGGGGGCTTTCTCTCCGCTCTTGAGAAAAGGCTTAGAGAAAGAAAGCATGCGGTTGTTGTTGTGGCAGAAGGTGCAGGGCAAAAGTATGTGCAAAAGGATCCACCGGAGTATGATGCCTCAGGAAACATCAAGCTTGGCGACATCGGAAGGTTCCTTAAAGAAAAGATAGCTGAGTATTTCCGCGAAAAAGGGATGGAGGTAGTGATTCGGTATATTGACCCAAGCTATATAATAAGAAGCGTGCCTGCCAATGTGAGCGATAGAATCTACTGCGGGTTCCTTGGACAGTATGCAGTGCATGCTGCCATGGCAGGAAAAACGGGTCTTATGATAAGCTATCTTAACGACCAGTTTGTGCATGTGCCGTTATCTGAAGCGGTAAAAAGGAGAAAATTTGTCAACCTAAACAGCAGATTTTGGCTTTCTGTTCTTGAATCAACTGGACAGCCACCCCTTAAGAACGCATAGGGAATGAAGAAAAACCAGAAACTATTATTCTTTTTTTTAATAATATTTTTCTTATTACTTTCTCTTTTTTTGATAGAACGGGACTTCTACCGCTATGACAAGGTCACCTACTTTGAGTTCAAAACCCTTCTTCGGGAGGGCAAAGTTCAAGATGTGGTTATTAAAAAGAAAGAAATTTACGGAAAGTTTTTAGAAGGCGCTGCGGATACGCTCTCCCAAATCAGAAAAACTCCGGTAAAAATTGGCGCTTACTTCAAAACAGTCTATCCAGATGACCCAGAGCTTTTTAAACTCCTTGAAGAAAAAGGCATAAACTATGAGGTAAAACCTGATTCTAATCTTTGGCTCACGGTGCTATCCTGGGTTATTCCCTTTGTGCTTCTCTTCTTGTTTTGGATCTTTTTGCTAAGAAGGTTTGCCGGACCTGACGGTGGTATAATGAGCATCGGGAAAAGTAAGGCTAAGGTCTATGTTGAAAAGGAGATCAAAATAACCTTTCAAGATGTGGCAGGCGTTGATGAAGCCGTCGAAGAACTAAAGGAGATCATTGAATACTTAAAGAACCCGCAAAAGTTCGTTAGGCTTGGCGCAAAGATCCCGAAAGGTGTTTTACTCGTGGGACCACCAGGGACAGGAAAAACGCTTCTTGCTAAGGCTGTTGCTGGAGAGGCTGATGTTCCTTTTATTTCCATCTCGGGCTCATCCTTTGTAGAGATGTTCGTTGGCGTTGGAGCAGCTAGGGTAAGGGACCTTTTTGCCCAAGCAGAAGCCCTTGCTCCATGCATCATCTTCATCGATGAGATAGATGCTGTAGGACGAGTAAGGGGCATTTCTCCTACAGGAGGTGCAGAGGAAAGGGAGCACACTCTAACCCAGCTTTTAACCGAGATGGACGGCTTTGACCCAAAAAAGGGCGTCATCATCATAGCCGCCACAAACCGCCCCGAGATCCTTGACCCTGCCCTCCTCAGACCAGGACGTTTTGACCGGGTGGTAGTTGTTGATAGACCAGACCTTAAAGGAAGGGAAGCCATCCTTAGGCTCCACTGTCGGGAGATAAAGCTTGCCCCTGATGTAGACCTAAAAGTAATAGCAGCAAGGACCCCGGGCATGGTTGGAGCCGAGCTTGCAAACATTGTAAACGAGGCTGCTCTTCTTGCTGCAAGAAAGGGTAAAGATGCCGTAGAGATGGAAGATTTTGAGGAGGCAATAGACAGGGTTATTGCTGGTCTTGCTCGAAAAAGCAGATACCTCTCACCGGAAGAAAAACGACGCATAGCCTACCATGAGGCTGGTCATGCTATCTGTGCTGCGGTGTTTACTCCAAAAGAAAAGGTGCATCGCGTATCCATCATTCCAAGAGGAGTTGCTGCCCTTGGATACACCCTCCAACTTCCTGAGGAAGAGAGATATCTCCTTACGAAAGAAGAGCTTTTAGCTAAGATCTGTGTCCTCTTTGGGGGAAGGGTTGCTGAAGAGCTTGTTTTTGGTGAAGTATCAACGGGAGCTCAGAACGACTTAGAGAAGGCTACAGAGATAGCAAGAGCTATGGTCTTAGACTATGGGATGAGCGACGTGCTTGGTCCGCAAACCTTTAGAAAAAGAGAACACCTCTTCTTGGATGTGCCCTTTAAAGAAAGAGAGCTTGTCTCAGAAGAAACAGCAAGAATTATCGACGCAGAGATTAGTAAAATCCTTAAAAGCTGTTATGATAAGACCAAAGAGCTTCTTCAGGCTGAGAGGGAAAAGCTTGACAGAATGGTTGAGCTTCTCCTTCAGAAAGAAGTGCTTGAAGGAGAAGAACTTGAAAAGATTCTATATGCTTCTAATAGCTAAAAAGTGACTAACAGGAGTTGTTTATGAAATGGCTTAAAAGAATATTCTTAAGTTTATTTTTTCTCATCAGCTCATTTTTTATTACTTCAGGGTATGGGGCAAATGTCCTTGAGGAGGTTGAAAGAGATTTTAAATCCTTGCAAGCCCTTATCATCGGAGTAGAAAACGGTGAATACATCATTGATAAAGGGCGTGCTCAGGGGGTAAAGCCTAAAGACATCTTCATGGTCTACAAGAGGACTAAAAAGGTTGTTCATCCCGAAACTAAAGAATCTTTAGGATTCTTAAGGGAACCTATAGGAAGGGTTGAAGTAACAAGGGTTGAGGAAAATTTTTCCTTAGCAAGGGTTTTGTATAAAAAAGAGGACTTTCCCATTCCGACCATTGTTCGAAGAAACGCAGAGCTTAAGATTTATGTCCTTCCAGAGACCCAAGGAATCGAAGAGCCTCTTATCTTTGCGCTAAAAAATGCTCTTCCTGATAGTGAAATAAAAGTCCTAAAAGGGGTATCTTTTTCTCAATTGGACCCCTCGGCGCTAACCGCTGAACGGATTGATTATGTCTTCGTTGTAGGGACTGATTTCTTAAAAGTTTATAACGCCTACCTTGAGCCAGTTAAGGCTTATGGAAACTACTTTGCGGTCGTAAGAAAACCAGAACAAAGGCCTGAAGCTCAAAGACCAGTCCCTCCACCAAGAACTCAGATTGCTCAACCCTTTACCTTTCTTCAGATGCAAATCTTGGGGAAGATGCCGGGTGAAGTCCTTCAAGCAGAGTTTGCTGACCTTGACGAAGACGGACAACCTGAGCTTGTTTACATCACTCAAGAGGAGTTGCAAATCGTAAAAATCAAAGGCGAACTGCTTGCTCGCTACAAACCACCTAAAGGAAAGATCATCTATGTTTCAACCGGACCAAAGGGCTGGATTGCTTTGAACATTTACGAGCCAAACCTTAAGATGAGAAGCGAAGTGCTAAAATTAACTCCTAAGGGGCTACAACCGGTCATCCGGGATGTTAACCTCTTTCTTCAGTTTGTAGACTTTGCTGGAACTGGAATAAAGGATACGCTTGTTGGACAAACTTTTAGCCTTGACACCTTCTTTGGCAAAGAGGTCTATATCCTAAAGAGAGAGGACAACCGAATAGTCTACGGACCAAAGCTTGAAGTTGCGGACAATTTTAGGCTGCTTGGCTCAGCCATGGCTGACCTCGACGGAGACGGGGAACGAGAATGGATAACCTACCTTCCTGACGGGCGCCTCGCAGTGTTTAAAAGAAACCTTCTTCAGTTTTCCACCCCCTTTTCAGTAGCTAAGCATTTTTATAGCTTCACTCTCACTCAAGGAAAAAAAGGACAAGAAGTCCTAAAGGGTGTCTTTCTCCCCTATCCTACTCCTATTGTCACGATTAATCCCGTTGACGGAAGACCGGTAGTTCTCTATCTCAAAACTGAATTCCCTTTAGAAAAAATAGCTAAAGACTTAAAACGAATTCCTCTTAATCAAGCAAACTTTCAGGTTGGTCTTCTTGGTTATCAAGGTAGTTACTTCTTTAGAACCGTTACCGATGATATGACAGGGCTTCCAACTGGCTTAGGTCTATGGGGAAATTCCCTTTACTTAACCGTGGTAACCGGAGAGTATCCAGGTAAAACAGAAACGATTCTTTGCTATAGATGGTAGCGCGCATGTTTTCTTCTTATTTCTTGTTTAGTAGCTAATATTTGATACTCTGTCAATCCAAATTCTTTTGCCGTCTCTTCAATAAGCCTTTTTAGCTCTTCCATGGACTTTGCATGACACATGGTGTAAAGGTTGTAAGGCCAATCTGGGAAGCTCTCTCGGACATAGCAGTGGCTCACAAAGGGCTTTTCTGCAAGTCCTTTTCCTACTTCTTCGACCCTTTCTTCCGGGACCTGCCAGGCAACCATTGCATTTCCTTCATAGCCTGCAAGGTTATGCCTTAGGGTTGCTCCAAGGCGCCGAATGACACGCCGTTCAAGTAATCCTTGAATTATTCTTATTACCTCTTTCTCTGATAAACCAACCCTCTGTCCAATTTCTGTGTAGGGTCTTGAAACAAGAGGAATTCCCTCGATCAAAACTTGAAGGACCTTTTTTTCTTGGTCGGTTAACTTAGACATTCCTTTTTCTTTCCACGGTGATTATAGTATGAACATTTCCCCGAGGATGAAAATCCCCTACCACTTTAAGCTCCCTAGGTTTTAGAAGGTTCCATAGGGCATCGAAGATCTCGTTTGTTGCCGCCTCATGAGAAATGTAACGATTACGAAATTTATTTAACCAAAGCTTAAGAGAACGGAGCTCAACAATCTTTTCATCTGGCACATAGGAAATCTTTATAACCGCAAAATCGGGATAGCCTGAGCGAGGACAAAGGCAAGTAAACTCCGGAAAGGTAATCTCGATTAAATAATCCCTATCTGGGTAAGGATTAGGCCAAGCCTCAAGCTCAGCCTCTTCAATAGCTTTTTCCCCATATTTCTTTTCTTCCATAGCAAAGAATTATACATGGATTTTTAAAAGTTTAAAGTAGTTTTAACCTAAACATACAAATTTGGACTACTGCTTAAAATGTTCCCAGGGATTAATAAAAAAAGATTGTCCACCCCTAAACATAAAAGGACATACTTTCGCAATGTGACACTTCAAAATAATTAATAAAATGGAGTCTTCTTTACTTGTCAGCTTTTTTAAAAAAGGTAAAATACCAAAACATCCGTGTGGTGTAAAAGTGATTTAACCTCAATAAATTCTTCAGACATTAGTAATATGTTTTACAATTTCATATTCAATCTAACAAAGGAGGTTAAAAAAGGGAGATGAAGTGCAAAAGGCTTCAAGCTCTTTTGCGGGAATGGTACCAGGAGGTTAGGTCTTTCAATCTTTCTCCTCTAAAGATGATGGAGCTTGTGGAAAGGCACATCAAGCATTGCGAAATTTGCAAAAATGATGAAGATTTACCATTAGAGCTTGATCAATTAAGAGAGATAATTCGTGTTCCACAAATTCCTGTTCATGTAAAAACAAAATTAGAAGAACCTCAATATGCTTACGAGGAAGAAGAAGTAGTAAAGGAAGAGGAAGAGGAATTTTAGTTTTTCTTTCTTTTGTCTTGCACCCTCACCGCCTTGCCTGGACCCCCTTGAAGCGTTCCTTTTGGAACAACCTGAATGTTACTATGGAAGCCCAAGAAGTCTTATAGTTCAAGCTTGAGTCTATCCATTTCCTCTTGGCTTAAGTCTCGGACCTTCTCTACGAGTATCGTCATCTCATCTTCACCCTTTACAGTTTCTATAACTATAAGAATAGCTTTAATCTGTGAGAGATAAAAGTTTACCTCTTTAACCTTTAGCATATCATCACATCTACCTTTGATCTTGTCAATCCCTACATGAGTCCTTCCGCAATCGCAGGGTTCATAACTGATGATTTTCGTTATATCTCTTGTTCGGTAGTGGATCAAGGGTAAGCCTTCCCGAGTCAAGGTAATAACAACCAGCTCGCCTTCCTGTCCAATAGGTAGGGGTTCTCCTGTCTAAGGGTCAAACTATCTCAATTATGTCTCAATTATGTAATGGTCTTCCCATACGTGAATACCAGAGCGGGCTGAACCATCAATCCCAAGCCCAACGCCGCGGGTCTCGGTCATACCAATGATATTGTAGGTCTTTACCTCCATTTCAGCCTCTATTCTACGACGATACTCATCACTCCAGGTTTCAGCACAAGGATGGCTACCCTCAAGACTGTTTCCCTAAAATCGAAACCCGATTCTTTAGCAACTAATCTGAAAGACAAAGTTTTAGAGTGAATTTACCAGAGCTGTTTCAAAGTCAGGATATTTGAATTGATAGTCAAGGTTGAGAAGCTTCCTTGGGATAACCTTTGCGCTTGCCATGATGACATCCGCAAGCTCCCCATAAATAAACTTTAACGCAAATTTTGGCACGGGAAATATTGCTGGCCTTTTTAAAACCTTTGCTAAAATCTTGGTAAAATCAACATTCCTTATAGGATTAGGAGAGACAAAGTTGTAGACCCCGGGTTCAGCATTTTTTTCAAGCAAAAAGAGCATAGCTTGTAGAATATCCTCAACATGGATCCAAGGGAACCATTGTTTCCCAGAACCAAGCCTTCCGCCAAGTCCGAGCTTAAAAATGGGTAAGACTGTCTTGAGCATACCCCCACCCTTACCAAGAACTATCCCAAACCGGGTTATGAACACTTTAGCTCCCTTTGACAAACCTTTTAAAGCCTCTTCCTCCCAGGCAAGGCATAGCTTTACTACAAATCCCTCGCCAGGAGATGATCCTTCATCGAGCTCCTCCTCCCCTCTGTCTCCGTAGTAACCAACAGCGCTGGCATTAAAAAGAAGTTTTCCTGGTGTTAGACACTCGACAGCTCTTCGTGTAGACTCAATCCGAGAATCCCAAAGCCGTTTTTTGTATTCTTCTGTCCATCGATGAAATATTGTCTCACCAACTAAATTGATTATGATGTCTGCTTCCCTGGCTATGTCTTGCCAGTCTCCACCCTTTAAGGGGTCGCCTAAGACCGCAGCTGCACCAGGTGGAACCTTAAGCAAAGACTTATTTGACCGAATAAGAAGCGTTACCTCATGTCCTCTCTTTAAGAACCCTCTGCATAGATGCTGCCCTATAAAACCTGTTCCACCAAGGATGAATATCTTCATCTTTAATACCTCCTCTTTTTTAATACCTTTCCTTTTTTAAAGCCTTTATAAGCCTTGCCCTAACCTTAGGGTCATCCTTTTTAGAAAAGCATTCCTCGCAAAGATAAGCCCCTCTCCCAGGTAAAATTTGCTTTTGGTCATGGTATATTTCATTTTCATGCATGACAAAACGGTATAGGTCCCACTTAATGAGTTTTTTTCGACATAGGACGCAAGTTCTAATGGGTTTATGATGATTTTCCTTCAAGATAAGACTTGGCTTTGGTTAAGATGTGTTGAGCCTCCTCAAGCGGTAGTTTAGTGATTTCGGCTATCTTTTCTGGTGGTGTTTCCACAAGGGTTTTCAAGCTTTTAATATCTGCCTCGTAAAGCCTTCCGGCCACTTCATCCGAAAGACCGGTCACCTTAAGAAGCTCAGCAAACTCTGGCTCCTGCCTCCTTGCATACTGAGTTTCGCTGAGGATGTCTATCCTCCATCCCACAAGCCTCGAAGCAAGTTTAACATTTTCCCCTTTGCGCCCTATGGCAAGAGAAAGCTGGTCATCTGGCACTATCACTTCGAGGGTTTTAGTTCTCTCGTCTACGATTACTTTGGTGCATTCAGCTGGAGATAAGGCATTGTAGACAAACTTAGCTGGGTCAGGGTCATACTGGACAACATCTATCTTTTCGCCCTTAAGCTCCTGTAAAACTGCAGAAATTCTTGAACCCCTCACTCCTACGCAGGCACCAATAGGATCAAGATTTGGGTCCTTGCTCAAGACAGCTATTTTAGTGCGAGAACCTGGTTCTCGGGCTATAGCCATTATTCTGATTATACCCTCTTGGATTTCAGGGACTTCCTTCTCGAAAAGCTTCTTAACAAAGGCTGGATGGGAACGGGAAACCACTATCTGAGGTTCCTTTGTACGATACACCTCGATAACCAACGCCTTAACTCGCTCACCACGATGATATTTTTCTCCTGGAATTTGTTCCGATTCCGGAAGCAAGGCTTCTGCTCGACCAAGGTTTAAGATTACATCCCCACGGTTAAACTTATGAACATATCCCGTTACTATCTCACCAAGCTTGTGCTTATACTCCTCATAAATTTGATGCTTTTCAGCAAGTCTAATCTTTTGAGAAAAAACCTGTTTTACTACCTGAGCGGCAATCCTACCCAGATCCTCAATCTTCACCAGCTCACCTATCATATCTCCGATCTTAACTGATGGGTCGATCTTTTGCGCCTCTTCAAGAGAGATTTGATTTGTCGGGTCGACTACCTTATCAACTACTTCTTTAAAACGATAAACGTTTATCTCTCCAGTTTCTTCATCAAAGCGAACATCAACCTTGGCTTTATTACCAAGCTTTTTTAGGGCTGCGGTCTTTATTCCCTCAACCAGGGCTTCCACAACGATTTCTTTTGAAATACCCTTCTCCTTACTTAGGGCCTCTACGAATTTTTTTAGCTCTCTCTGAGGCTGCATACTATCTATCTCCTATTTAAAAAGAAATTTCTGGTTTTAGATTGGCTTTTTTGATGTTGCTAAATTCTATCTCTACCCATTCTCCTGTTTCAAGTTCAAGAAGAACTTTGCCTTCCTTTAGCCCTAAGAGTAAGCCTTTAAAGCTTTTTCTTCCCTTTACAGGTTCTTTAAGTGAAATTTGCACCCTTTCCCCTTTAAATCTTTCAAAGTGCTCTTTTTTAGTTAAAGGTCTTTCAATTCCTGGGCTTGATACCTCAAGAAGATAAGGATGATGAATGAGGTCTATCTCATCAAGGATTTTCCCAACAAACTCGCTTACCTTTGCGCAATCCTCAACGGTTACCCCACCTGGTTTATCGATATAGATCCTCAATACCCAACCCCGAGGCTCCCTCTTCCATTCAAGGGACACAAGTTCATATTTTTTCTGAGCTATAGGTCCTTCAATTGCCTTTAAAAGCCTTTCTTTTAAATCTTCTTGCATAAATAGTTTACCTTTAAATAAAATAAAAAAAGCGGGCAACGGGATTCGAACCCGCGACCCCCAGCTTGGGAAGCTGGTGCTCTACCCCTGAGCTATGCCCGCTTTACCTACTACATGAATAATATACAAGCAATTTCCATTTTTACAAGTATGACCTGTGATTGTTTTAACAATGATTACCCTGTTTAATTCTCTCCCTTCGAAGGCTTTGCCCAATGAAGCTCCTCTTTTTTCTTTTCCTACCATAGGGTCATTCCTCAGTAACGCGCGAAATGATAAGATAGAGTGAAAATGCCTCACTAATGCTCTGCTCAACATGTATGGATGCTTTTTGAAACACCCCTCGATCAATATGAGGCTGTTCAAAAATTTTAATTAAGGATTAAATTATTAAACTATGAGGAGAAGTGTTTTGACTTTGAAGCATTTATATAGTTTTGTAAAGTCCTATTTTCAGA
>JBMSAU010000060.1:0-4651 GCA_049414625.1 Thermodesulfobacteriaceae bacterium | reverse complement strand
AGGGAACTCCTACAGTTGTCTATGGCTAATTCGTAGCCCTTATGATTGACTTTTTAATAGGTAAACGCCGTTTGCCTCTACATTCTATGATATGTCGGTGAGAGTACTTGACAAAAATTTTTTTTTGATTTAAAATTAGTAAAAACTTAAAGTAGGTTTAAAATGAAAAACTTTGCATGGTCCGGTAAGCTCACTTTAGGGGAGTGGTGGCTAAATCTTTTCTATTTAGGTTTGACCTGTATAAAGAAAGAAAGTTAGACCTAAATTTTAAAATAAAACATAGAGGAGGTGTGTTATGGAGGAGGTAAAGGTAGTTTCCATGCCGAGGATTGGTGACCCTGCTCCATCCTTTGAGGCTCAAACCACGATGGGTCCCATTAAGTTTCCCGATGATTTTAAGGGACAGTGGGTGGTTCTTTTTTCCCATCCGGCAGATTTTACCCCTGTTTGCACTACAGAATTTATAGGATTTGCTAAGTTGAATAGTGAGTTTCAAAAAAGGAATGTGCAGCTTATCGGTTTAAGCATTGATAACATCTTTTCCCACATTGCTTGGGTGATGAACATCAAGGAGAAGACGGGCGTTGAGATCCCCTTCCCCATCATCGCTGATGTTGACGGGAAGGTTGCCCAGCTCTTTGGTATGCTCCATCCAGGAGAGAGCTCAACCGTCACTGTAAGGGCTGTTTTTGTCATCGACCCTAACGCTAAGATTAGAGCCATCATCTATTATCCGCTCTCTGCTGGCAGGAACATGAAAGAGATCTTGAGGATCGTTGATGCCCTTCAGACTGCAGATAAGTATCAGGTTGCTACTCCTGCAGATTGGGTTCCTGAGCCTCAGACCTGGGAGTTTACTGAAGAAAATACTAAGGTCATCGTTCCACCCCCTACAAACTATGAGGAGGCGGTAAAGAGGCTTAAAGAAGGTTACGAATGCGTTGATTGGTATTTTTGCAAGAAAAAGCTTGGTTAGAGGTAGGAAGAATGTCTAACGGATGCGTAAGTCCAGATGGAAGATTAAGCGAGAGGGCAATCGAGCTTCTTAAGCTTTTAAAAGAAAAAGGAAGACTAAAGGACACCGAGATCGCAGAGTATGCCCAAAGACCGCTTTTTCAGGTCAGAAGCTCCCTAAGGGAGCTTACGAACGCAGGGTTCTTAAAGGCTGAGGGTGAGCACTACCTTTTGACTGAAAAGGCTGAAGAAGCCCTCTCAAAAGCTTAATCTTTTCCTAATCATTAGGGGGGCTTTATGCCCCCCCCTTTCTTTATAATCACGGAAAAAAGAATTATCAGCCAAAAATAGGAATCAAAAATCAACTTCTTTCTTATTATTATTTTTAGAAATCTTCTTATAAGGAGGCAGGTCATGATGAAGAATGTTAAGAGGGGTGTTGAGCTAATTTTAGAGGTTGAATGGGAGTCAAGCCTTGCTAAGCATGTTGACAAGTACTACTGCAAGGTAAATGTTTGGAGGGAGTGCGATCTTTTTCCGAAGGTGTTTCAGCCTTTAATAGAAGAAGGAGCTATTGGTGATTGTATGGAAGTTGAATACAACGCAGGCGAGCTTCTTCCCTTTGATAAAGGAAAAATTCATGAGTGCAAAGCTTGGCAATTTAACCCCTCGGAGAGGCAAAAGCATATAAGGCTTAGAAAGGGGAGATTTTATCCTTTAGGGCTCTTTCGCGGTATTCCTGGAATTTATCCAGGCAATCCGTATCCTGGTAGGGTGATAGCTCTTGAGGAGAACGGAGATTTTGTGCTTGATGCAAACCATCCTTTATCCCGATACAGGCTTAAGCTTAAAGCTACAATAAAGAATGTTTTTGAGAAGACTTCAGAGCTTGGCGGAAGATGCAAGGATCACATGGAGAGCTTTTTACTTGGTCCTGGGATGCAGGCTCGCTATGATAACCAACCTACTGACTTTGGTCTTGAAGAGAAGGAAACCTTCTCACGAGATGACGAAACACCGGACACTCTCTTCTACTCTGAACCTCGATTAATAGGACACATAGATAGGACTTGCCATGAAAACCTCGTAAATTTTTACGCAGAAAACCTTCCAAGGGAGGGTAAAATACTTGACCTTATGAGCTCATACGAGTCTCATCTTCCTGAAGGAAACTACGAGGTTATAGGGCTTGGGATCAATGAAGTAGAGCTAAAGAATAATCCTCGGTTAAACAGCTATGTAGTCAAGGACATAAACGCAGACCCAAGCCTTCCCTTTGAGGATGAGGCTTTTGATGCGGTGGTTTGCGACCTCTCCATTGAGTATGTTATCAAGCCCTTTGAACTTTTAAGGGAGGTAAGAAGGATCCTGAAAAAAGACGGAAGGTTTTTCTTTTCCTTTTCAAATAGATACTTCCCCCCAAAGGTCATAAAAGTTTGGGTAGACCTTCATGAGTTTGAGAGGATGGGCTTTGTGCTTGAACTTCTTGCACGGACTGAAGGCTTGGGCGAATTTAGGACCTACTCGCTTAGAGGTTTCCCACGCCCCGTTGATGATAGATGGAGTATAGTCAGCACCCTTTCTGACCCGCTGTATGTGGTTTATGGAAAAAGAGTTTCGTAGGGTGGAATGTTATGGAGGTCATCGTAATCGGGGCTGGGATAGGTGGTATACTTGGGGCTTTAACCATGAAAAGCCTTGGGTATGATGTGTTTGTATTCGAAAGAGGTGCAAGAATAGGGGGTTGTGCTACAACCTTTGTGAGGGAGGGCTTTAGATACAATGCAGGGGCAACTACCCTACCAGGGCTTAAACCCGGCTTCCCAATGCAAAGGCTTCTAACACTTTTTGGAATAGAAGATAAAATTAAAAATACCCTTATCCCTGAAGATTTAATCGTTGAGGTTAGTTTTACTCCCGAGAGAAGTTTTTGCATTTTTTCTGACAGTGAAAGAACCTGCGAAGAAATAGCAAGGCTTTTCCCAGGAAAGGGGCACAAGAAATTTTTTGCCTTTATTGAAAGGACAACTAAAGACATCCTCACAACGCCCGTTGAATATCCTTTGAATGCGGGACGGTTTTCCCCTTGGATGGTTCTAAAAGCAGTATCAAAGCCTCAAGGGTTAAAACTTTTGCCCTACCTCGCTCTGATGAAAAAGGGTGCCCTGTCGCTTCTTTCTTCTTTTTACGATAGTGTTCCCTCTGAACTTTTGAGCTATTTTAGGGCGCAGACCTTGATCGTTGGTCAGGTTGAGCTTGAAAAGGCTAACGCTCTTGCCTTCGCCTTGAGCCTTGGGTATTTCTTTACCGGTATTTCTCACTGTTTAGGAGGAGTAGGGGGATTTCTTGAGGCTTTGTCTCGGGAGATTCCGGTTAGTTTAAACTCTCAGGTTGAGAGGGTCGAAAAGAGGGATGGGGGGTATGTAGTTCATCTCAAGGACGGCAAGCTTTTCTCGCAAAATGTGCTTCTTTCTATTCCGGTCTTAGAAAATCTTTCCATATTTTCCTCAAACCAGGACATCGTCAAGCACTTCTCAAGATTTGCTCCCAAGCTTAGCCCTTATTCTGCCTTTGTGGTTTACGGTAGAATGAAAAGAAAAGCCCTAGGAAATTTCAAAGCAAAGCATGCTTTGATCATCACCGATGAACATCAAAACGGTTGGACCTCAGGATATCTTTATTTTTCGCTTCTTGAGCAAGAAGATCCAGATTTTGTTACTTTTACCATTTCGACGCATACCCCTCTTGAGTTTTGGAGAGCTTTGAACAAAGATAGAATCAAAGAGATGAAGACGCTCTTAGAGAGTAGAATAGTAGATACTCTCATTAAAAGGTATTCTCTCGACCCAAACGACATAGTTGAGGTTTTTTCTGCAACGCCTTACACCTTTAAACGCTACGTCAATAGGTTTAGCCTTGGAGGCTTTCAAGCCTCAACCGATACCCCAATTTGGAGCATACCCAACAACTTCACTCCCTTTAAAGGGTTGTATTTGACCTGCGACCATGCCTTTGCTGGTCAGGGATTTATGGGAATTGCCCTCGGTTGTTTAAACCTTTATCAAGGGCTAAAAGGATAAACTGAAGGTCGTTTAAGGGGGTGCACAGATGGTTAAGGTTTCAGCCAAGGAAATTGAATTTGTTGAGCCTTATGTCGACCTAAAGGTTAAACCCGTTGACGCCCTTTTTCTCATTGCTATTGGGCTTACCTACGCTGGGGTCTTAGTTGGGATCGTCTACTTAGCCGCTGGAGAAGATTTTCTAAAGGGGCTGAGGCATGGATTTTTGCTTGGGTTTGTTTTGGGTGGGCTTTCTTACTTAGTGGTCTATTTTAATAATAATTATGTTCTGCCAAGAATAGAGCGGGTTTTTATATGGTGGATTATCTGGTGCGGAGCTGCCTTTCTAATCGGTTTTTTTGGGTTCCTCTTAACCTATCTAATCCTTCATCTGTCTAAAGCCGAGATACCATCCTTTTTAAGGCAAAAAGAAAACTTTCTCTTATCAGCCTTTGTTACAGGAGTGTTAACCTACTTGACAGGGCTTCTTGTATACCTTTTTGTCAGAATGCGGAACCGCAAAGAGGCGGTGGAAAAGCTTGCTGTAGAGGCAGACTACAAGCTTACCTTGAAGATGGTCGATGTGCATTTTTTGATTAATTCTTTGAATACCATTCTTGAACTTATTGAGCGTGACA
>JBMSAU010000059.1:0-3457 GCA_049414625.1 Thermodesulfobacteriaceae bacterium | reverse complement strand
CCCCTTTGCCATGTGTTCCTCCTTTCAAAAAGGGATGATACAGGTATGCCATAGTTCCGGTGGCATCCTGGGTGAGGGTCTGGTCTATCTTGATGGCGATCTCCTCGCCGGGTATGAGCTTACCGCTCACCAAATGGCTTTCAAGAATTTTGTAGGCTACCGTTCCCTTTGCCATGTGTTCCTCCTTTCAAAAAGGGATGATATTAATTATATCTTTTTTAAATACACCTTGGGTGAGAGATTAGTTCCATATTTGAGACTTCCTGATAAAGCTACGAGCCTATAGCGTAGCTATAAAGGTAGGCAGGTAAGGTAATCCCTTTCCTCCTTGCCAAAACCTTTTCCTAAGAGATTCCAAGCTTTCCTGAATTTATCACCCGACGCATTTATACCATTATGGGGCTAAAAAGCTGGCATCTTTGCAGGAATGTGTATTTAATGTTCTATCAACTCCATAATTTTATTAATAGTTTCCAATGTCCTTCTTGTATCAACTAAAAAGTTATTTAGTTCTTCTATTTCATAAAGCTGTAAACGGGAATGGAATGATTCGTTCCTTTCTTGTCTAATATAATTTTTTAAATGTACAGCTATATTATTTAACATTTTCTCTGTTTGATATTTTTTTGAATCATCTTGAATTTTATTAGTTATTTTGGATATAACCCATGATAATATACTTATAAGCTGAGATAAATCGGAATAGTGGATCAACACTTCATCTTTTTTCAAAGCTTTATTTCTGGTTAATTGCCACTGATCGATCCATTCTGATTTACCCTTGCTTCTAACTAACTCAAGTAATTTCTCCTCCTTGTTATCCAAGGACCACATGACCAACTGTCTAAGTTTTAATTCACACTCCTGAATATTGAGCATGATTTTACCTATAATTTCATTCTTTTCCTTTAACTTTTTCTCCCTTTTCGCTTTCTCATAAATATCTACACAATTTTTATCTTTGAAACCGATTAGCTTATACTCTTCAAATGTAAATATTATCCTATCGTAATCTTTCTCAGAAGACAAAATTTGTAGAAGCACACGTAATGCATTTTTTGAATATTCCTCATGTTCTTCGTCTTCATAAGCCCAATTTAATATTTTTTTCGCCTCTTTCTTAGCTTCATCATAGTTTTTATCATTAAAAAGCTTATTCAATTTTTTTGTCCTTAAAGGTATATTTCTCATCGCTTTGTCTTCAAGATTTTTAAGTTTTCTCTCAAAACTTCTCTTCTTGTCAACCAGACCTGTTTTATTTGAGATTTTTAAGGCTTCTCGGCACAGTTGAATTTTTGTTTCTATATCACTTTCTTTTTCTATCAACATTTCTACTGCTTCAAAATAATGTTTGGGCTGACTGGATGTTTCCTTAAAGAGGTTATATTCAATATTTTTCCAGTTTCTTAAAAGCCTTAAGTAGTCATCCTGTCTTCCTTCTCTATCATATATTTCTAAATAGCGCTTAACTTCCTCCCTCAATTGGTCAAATTGTCTTCGAAATTTTAAAATGTTTATCCTTTGAAGAACCAACGAAACATCATTATTTGTCTTCTCAATCGCCTTCTCAGTTAATTGAAGAGCAATATTATGTCTACCACGATTATCTTCCATATTAATCCACTCAAACCAAATTTTAGCATTTGTTGGGTTTAACTCCGATGCAATTCTAAAATTGTCTTCAGCTTTAAGAAACTTATTTAAAGCCTTCTGAACCCTTGCTAATTCAAAATATATCCGTGGATCAGGCATAACATCCAAAGCATCTAAAAGCTTTGTTTCTGCTTCCTCAAATCTATTATTATCAATCAGCTCACGAATACTATTAAGAAACAATTCAACCTTGTCTAATGCTTTATAACCACCCTTGACAATTTTATTCTTTTTTTCAACTATTTCGTCCTCAATTTCTCCAAAATCATCGTAATATTGTTTTACAAAATTGATAGCCATCTGTGAGATAACATATTCATTGTCTTTTGTAATAGTTATTAGGTTGTTATCTATTAAAGTTTCCAGACAATTTTCTAATTCTTGTTTTTTATACCCTGTTATTGTCATTAGTAGCTCAAATGAAATTGGAGGGTCGCTTTTTGCCCTATTTCTTACCAATGCAGTAATAACTTTAAATACATATTGTTGCTCATGTGTGAGGGTTTCATACATGTCCTTAAATGAGAACAGGATTATATCGGACAATATTTTTCTTTTTTCGGATTCACTTTTTGCATTTTCTAAACTAGGATATCCTTGAAGTTCATTATAAATTTGCCCTCTACTTTTTCCTAAAGCCATTTGTCCTATAATGAATTCTATGCCAAGTGGTATGCGTCCTACTTTTTCTATTAATATGATATTATCATGATCTGTAGCATTCAAAATGTCCTTGATATTGTATTCAGAAGCCAGATATTTAAGCATTTTCAATGCGTCTTCAATAGCTAAACCCTCAATTTCAATGGGAAAATCAGCTATTTTCTTTCTCTTCCTGCTTGTTGTTAGAACCTTTAAAAACCTATTCGTAGCAGCAAATTTATTAAAATCTTGTCTGATATAGTCGAAGAACTGATCGTCCTCAATGCTTTCAAGATTATCTAATACAATAAATACTTTTTCACTTTTTAAAACTTCATCTTCCACAAATCTTTTCTTTTCCTCTAAGGGTTTGTCCATGAGTTCTTCAAACTTAATCACGCTAAGTATTGTATCTATCAATTCTTCTATTCCTCTAAAACTACTTCGGATCGTCTTTATCATAATATCTCTTGAAAACGGATCAAACACAGTTTCCTTAGCTGTTAACCAAATTAGATAATCAAATCGATTAGAAGGTAATAGAATCTCCTTACAAAAATAATAAGCTAATGCTGTCTTACCTATGCCACCCACTCCATCAATTGATGCTATAAATGTTCCTCCTTCAATTAAAGTTTCCATTATTTTATTAATAGAATCCTGCCTTCCAAAAAACTTTTTGTATGGTTGAGGTGGCAAGTTATGTTCAGTCGCCATGTTTTATTTTATCCCCCTTTTTGTTTTTAAATGCAATTTCCGTCAGCTTATTTATAGATAAAGTGCTTTGTTCTTTGTCCTGAATTGTAAATAATGCAGAGGTTGCAAGCTGTTTTTCTTCCGGGAAATAGATGGGACAATTCTTCACATCATTGTCATTTATTCCAGAAGGATGCTTATTAACAAAGTGGAGAAAATCTTCGTCGCAATGTAAATAATCTTTGATGGTTTTATATTTGTATTCTCTTGAGAAGAATTCTTTAAGGAAGTCTTTAGGATATTCTTCAATCTTACTCCTTTCTACAATGTGTGAGGAGTTATCTCTTACATGCAACGCATGTCCTCCTTTATACTTTATAAAAGAATGTATCACATAATACCAGCCGTGTCAATATCCAAACGAGACTGTTCTTATATTTTATGCGAAAAATTAAGTTGCCCCTGA
>JBMSAU010000058.1:0-2097 GCA_049414625.1 Thermodesulfobacteriaceae bacterium | reverse complement strand
CTATGGACCTGCCCTTTGCCCAAAAGAGGTTCTGTGAGAGCTTCAACATAGGCAACATAACCGTAGCCTCTGACTTTCGTTACAGGGATATGGAAAAGTATGGCGTTCTCATCTCTGAAGGAGCACTAAAGGGCATACTGGCAAGGGCGGTCTTTGTGGTGGATAAGGAGGGGAACATAGCCTACATCCAACTGGTGCCAGAAATTACCCAAGAGCCCAATTATGAGGAAGTGGTAGAAAAGGTAAAATCACTACTTTAAAACCTTCCCCCTTCGGGGGGATTTATAAATAAAGACTAAACTCTTGCCTGTCCTTAACTTGATAGGGGTTTGCTTCCCTTGACCTATTTCCTCTTTTGTCCTCTTGTCCCTGTCTAAATTCCCACTGCAGGTTTTTACCGTTCAAGCTAAGCATCTCCATTCTAAAACCTACCTTAGACAGACTTTCTATTAGATTTTGCACCTCTTGGGCAGTGGGCGGTCTAAAGTCTTCCCTAAAATCCATCTTAACACTTATTGCATCTCTAATCACCCTTATTCTGAAGTCTCCTTCTTCAAGCTTCACATACAAGCTCTTAGCCTCGTGAAAAGCGTGGAAGTGCTTTGTATTTTTTACCTCTTGGGCATTTTCTATCCTATCTTCAAACCTTTGGTGAAAAACTCCCGTGTTGTAAAGGTGCGAATGTTCTTCTTCCCTCTTGCCTTTTTCTGGGGGCAATAACTCAGATTTCTCAGCTTTTTGAGATAAATCCTCAAGAACATTTTTAGCTACCTTTAAGGAAATGGTGGCAGGATTGTTGCGTAAGTCTGCTTTCGTATCTTCTTCCTTCGGATAAAACTCAAGTTCTGAACCATCAAAAAATCCCTGTGCTAATTCTTTTATTTGATGTTTATCGCCATTTTTCAAACCATTACCAGCATTGTTTTGGTTAGTGTTCAAAAAGTCTTTTAGGCTTTGGTCAGCGGATGTAATTGGATTTTCTATGGTTTGATAAAAAGTTTTGGTAAAAAACTGCGCAGTATTTACTTTGGTGTTTGGAACCTCAGTTTTAACTATGAAATCCGCTAAGAACTCATTATTCCCAATTTTCTCTTCTTTATTAGCTTCGGTAAATGGTTTCGTGAGTGCATTTTGAGACTGCTCTTTTAAGTTTTTAAATTGAACCGATAAAGCATTCACCTTTTCTTCGGTGGATAAGTTTGTATCAGTTCCGTTAAGAACATTGTCTGCTTTTGGATTTTCTTCTTCAAAGATTTGTCTAATCTGTCCGTAGGCAGGCAAACCAAAGATTGAGAGGTTAATTAGAAAGTCGTTGTCCTTTTCCTCCTTGTTAGCTGTTGGATGTCCTTGAACTTCCAAAGAACTCTCAAAAGGTGCTGCTGGGTTTAAGGGTACCTCAGAGCCTTTGCCTTGTATATTCTCTTCTACTGATATTAAATTCAAAATATCTTCAAAGCTTGGCGCTTGCGATGATGGATTAAAACCAATGCCCTTTCCTCCAACGTTTAGCCCTGTCTTGTTTAACTCCCCCACTATTTTCATTCTTGAATATATAATTTAACCCGATGAGAGTTCTTAGTCAAGTGCTTCTTTTCCTTAGCCTTCTTTTACCCATAACCGCCTTTCCGAAGGTGGTGATCCTTTCCAACTATCCCCTGCCAAGAAACAACTTGGAAAGCACCGTTAATGAAGAAAACTACCGAACAATTGTGGAAATTCTTAGAAGTTTGGAAGAGGTGAAAAATGTAAGCGTTGAGGGAAAGGATGGGCAAATAACCATTAAAGTGGAGAGGTATCCAATACTAAAAAGCGTAAAAGTAAAAGGTAATGTAGCGGTTTGGAAAGATGAAATTTTGAACTATCTGACCCTTTATGAGGGTGCACCCCTAAAGGAAATAGACCCTAAAAGCATAGAGGACAAACTTAAAGAGCTATACAGAGAGAAGGGATATATTGAGGCACAGGCGAAGGTAAACATACAAATTGACGAGCTTGGGTTTGCGTCCATTGAGGTAGAAGTAAAGGAGGGAGATGTTTTTTTCATCGGTGGAGGAGTTTATAAGGGCTCCAGCTTAGACCCAAGCTTTTTGGATGAAC
>JBMSAU010000057.1:0-8126 GCA_049414625.1 Thermodesulfobacteriaceae bacterium | reverse complement strand
TCCCCTAAGAAATATAAAGTTAAGTTGTGCAATCTTCAGAAATAACCTGACATTAATTTTTAGACTTTTGGGTAACTTGACATGGTAGTGTCTCATTAATTGTTATAACTTGAGAGGACAAAAAAAAGGCACGGGAGCTTCCTCAAGAAATATCGAACTTAAATCACTTAAAAGAAAGGGAAGCACTCATGAAACAACCAAACAAATTAAACTCCCAACTCCAAAAGAAACTTTTAGGGTTTTCCAACAGTTAGTAAAGGCATTAATCAAACCACTATTAAAAGTGCTTAGGCTTGAAGAAAGAAAAATTCCCTTGAAAAGACAAAAGATTATGCTAACGGTTTTTATAGCATGGATCTCCTCACAGCTTTAGAAGAAATGAAGGGGGTAAGGGTGCCTCGGGTGAGAAAAGGAATTCTGGAATTCTTTAAAGAAGGTGCTCGCAAAGAATAAAAAAAGAAAAGGAAGAGATATTAAGATTAAGGGGAAGATGGGGCAGATATATTCTAAGTTTCTAAGTAGTTAAGGTAATGAAAAAATAGAAGGATACAGCGTATTCCTTATTACCTTATTGATCTTTTTGAGGTATCCAAAAGAGATAAAATGGTTTATTTATACGATTAATCAGCTTGGAAGATTAACACTGAATGAGAGGTTAAACTCAAGAAGGCCAAGTGAGGTTTGAAGTGATTAAATCTGGGGTCTTCCATGTTCTCTCCGAAAAAAATTTTTATACAATGAAAAGGGCGCTATAAGAGTTTCTAAAATTTAAAAAAAGAAAAAAAAATAAAAATATTAATGAGAATAAAACCTACAGTTTACCAAAATTGAACAAATTCTCTCTTGACTTTTTAAACAAGCTAATTATAAAATTAAAATAGAATTTATGAAACTTAGATTTTTACTTGTGGGCAAATTTCTTATAAGTTTTATTTTCCTTTGTATTAGCATAGGATATGCTGAAACTTTATATGTTGCTGGAGGTGCAGCACCGGTTGAAAATGTGTTAAAACCGATAAAATTACCCTTTGAAGAGAAAACGGGAATAAAGCTTATCATTATTCCTTCAGGCCCAGTGAACGCTTTTAAAGCTTTAGAAAGTGGGGAGGTAGAAGCCGCAGCTGCAGGTCTAACCTTTGACCAATGGGTCGACCTTTTAAAAAAGAACAACCTTGAGGTCAAAAATCCTGAAAGTTACAAAAAATTCCATCTTGGAAAAGACCGCATTGTAGTTCTTTTGAACAAAGAAAATCCGGTCAACAAACTTTCTAAAGAACAAATTAAAGGCATATTTACAGGCAAAATTCGCAATTGGCAAGAAGTGGGCGGGAAAGATTCTCCTATTCTCATTGTTTGGGGCAGGCTCATACCTGGAACAAATAAGCTCTTTACCGAGTTCTTTTTAGATAACGAAAAAGTCAACGGTGACATTATGGAAGTTAACACCGTTGAAGAGATAAAAGAAACTATAGCCAATTTTCCTGAAGCCATTGGCATCTCTTCTTGGGGAGCAGTTGATGAAAGGGTTAAAGTCCCTCAAATACCGGAGTTAATTAGGGACATAACTTTGATTACCAAGGGAGAACCTACAGAAAGAGTTAAAAAACTTATAGATTTTATATATAATGAAGGTGCAAGATATACTAAGACCTACAAGTAATAGAGAGGACGGATGATGAAACCGTTGCTAAGAGTTTTTTTAGCAAACTTTATTATCACTTTAATATTTTATCTTTCTTCAGCTTACTCTGCGGAAATTAAAATTGTGGGTAGCCCATCATCTCTTGAATTTCTAAAGAAAAAAACGGGGAGGTTCGAAGAGAAAACAGGAATTAAAATAACTTTTATTCCTATGGGTCCCAAATTTTCCCTTTGGGAAGTTTATAATGATAGAGCTGACCTTGCGGTTGATACAATCCCTCTGAAAAATTGGATTGCCCTCTTAATCAATGAGGGCATAGAAATTCCTTCCACAGCGTTTGAGGAAGTAATAATAGGGAAAGAAAGGATTGTAGTTATTGCTAACAAAAGAAATCCGGTAACTAGATTATCAAAATCTGAGCTTACTCAAATTTTGAGAGGGGAAATTACAAGCTGGTCCCATTTTAATTGGAAAGACTTACCTCCCCTTTTAGTCCTTAGCAGACAAGCAAGCGAGGCTCAAAAATATTTTCTTAACAACATCATCGGCAATAGCCCTTTAGGAATAAAATTTATAACAGTAAGGTCACCTAAGGAACAAAAATTAGTTGTAGCCTTTAGAGAAAACGCTATTGGAATAATACAAGAACCTTATGTAGACCGGAGCGTAACAGTTATACAAACTCCCGAGGTTTCAAGGTTTATTTACTTAGCTTATAAAAAAACACCCAAGAATGAGGTTCTAACTCTTATAAACTATTTAATACCTCCAAAAATGCCAGAAAGGAGAAGATGATAATGAAAAGATTTTCGAAATACATAATAACCAAAATTTTTATTCATGTCCTTGTTTTGGTAGGATCTCTTATTCTTATGTACACCAGATTTGGTTTTACAAGTTCAGGTGATGTTATAAAGGTAGCTTGTGGTGGGGGGACTATAGATATTTTAGAAAGCATAAAAGAGGAATTTGAAAAACGAACAAATAAAAAGTTAGAAATTGTCCCTGTAGGTCCAATTTTAGGAACCTGGGAACTATACAACAGGCGTGTAAACGCAGGTTTCTTTGGCTTACCCTTTGATGTCCTTCTTCAGCTTTTAGAAGAAGAGGGATTAATTATTGATAATCCGGATGTTTTTACCTATATTGTATTAGGACAAGCCTCAACAAAAGTAATTGTCAATCAAAATAATACGATATCCCGTCTCTCAAAAGAAGATTTAAAAAAGATCTTTTTGGGTATAGAAAAAAATTGGAAATCATTTGGGTGGGAAGATGTTCCAATTGAAGTTGTAGTAGCAAAGCGCATGAAAGGAACTCACACTATTTTTTCACAAAAAATTTTAGATGGTTTCCCTATAAATCCTAAAAACAGAATCGATGTAGAATATCCCGACGATATTTTAGAACAGGTAGAAAAAAGAAAAGGTGCTATAGGTTTAGCCATAGCTGACCCCAAGGGGTATAAAGTAAAAGTTGTGCAAACTCCAGAAATAAAACGCGAAATTATCTTTTTAACTGTAGGCCAAATAGACAGTGATATTAAAATTCTGTTGGATTTACTTTCAAAAGCTAAATAGATTTTTTAAAGGTTAGCGACCTCTTTATGAAATTTCTCAATTACACTTGTTAACCAACTATGAAGTAATTTTTTGTTTATATCTAAATAATTTTCAACATTTTTTTTCCAAATCCTTTTTAGCCTTTGAACTCGCTCTCTAAATTGTTTGATAATATAAGCAGACCCAGCTAAGGTTGAAAGTCCTGGGACCAATTTCGTTAGAATGTTATCTGAAACAATAACAGCAGCAGCAGCTCCTCCTATAGCAACAAGCAATCCAGGAGCAACCTCTTTTAACCTTTCTAATATCTCTTCGTCTTCCTTCAACTCTAATTTTGTTGGATTAAAAGCATTATTTTTACCTAAAGCCCAAGCTTTTACTCTTTCTCTTATATCTGCTTGAACTACGCTCTGTTTTACTGATATATCTTTATCCCTAATAACTTCTAAAAGAGCTGACATTAGATAATTTAATAATGTATCTAAAAGGATCTCAGCTTTTTTTTCCAAAAGTTTTGGTGTGTAGCTTTTTATAAATTCTCTAAGAAAATATAGATTCAAATCCTTGTCAATGAAAAAATTTACTTCACTTTTAACCACAGCTAATTGAGAATTCAAATCTTCTAATATTTTTCTTTCAATTTCTTCTATTTTTTCCTTAGGTAACATTTAAATTCTCCAAGAACCTGTTTAATCTTTCTTTTTCTCGCTGAATCATAGTAAGCTTTTTCTCCGTTTGCAAAATTTCTAACTCAAGAGCCTCTGCTGTTTTTATTTCGAGCTTTAATCTCTCAATTTGAGCTTCTCTTTCTTTTAGTATCTGTCTCACTTGCCCTTTATAGTAATCCAAAGCTTTAAAAATTTCATCCCTTATCTTGTCGAGAACGTTTGAAATTTGAGTAATAGCTGCCCCTTTCAATTCTTGTAAAAGCTTCTTTTCTAATGTCGAAGCTGATTCCTTTTTAAATTTAAAAAGTTCTTTTAATTTTAGCCATCTCCATGGAAGTAGAAAAGACCATGCCCTACCTAAAGCATCCCTTTCTTCTTTCTCTTTTAATTTTTTCTTTGTTGATTCTTCCAAAATTGCAAAATCTATCTTTGGAATGGTTACTTTGTATTCTTTATTTAAACTTTCTCCAAGGACCTTTAACCTTTCTCGGAAAAAGCTAGATATTGTGGAAAGCGATTTTCCTATAATTTCATCTAACTCGTCCTCTGCATCCCTGTAATGTTTTCGCAATTCCTCAATATTTCTTGAATTTATGATGAATTCTTGATATTTACTTTTAAATTCCTGTAAAGCCTTTTCAAAAGGAGAATTTAAGCCTTTAAAATTAATTTCAGCTTCTTCCAAAATAAAATATGCTTCTGCTCGGAGCCTTTTATATCCATCTATTCTTTGCTTTACTTCTTCTTCAAACCTTTCTAAGTCTTTCTGCCTTACAAGAAGTAAGCTCAAATGTTCATTTAACATTCTTTCTAATTCTTCATAACCCGTATGTATAGTCTGTGCTATATTTCTAAGTTCTAAAATAGGAGCTTCAATCAAAAAATTTTCTAAAGCGGGCAATAATTCTTTAAACCCTGAGAATTCCAAAAAGGCTTTTTCAGGAGGCATTCCAAGCTCATCAGCAAGGTCAAGGACAAAAGCTACCCATTTTCTTTTAGCTTTATCTTTTTTTATGTCCTCAAGCTTCTTTCCCCTCATCAAATCTTCGTGGATCAACTTAAGAATGCTATCAACTGTAAATATTCTATTAGGCGGAATTAAATTGGCATATATTCTCCTTGCTTCATTCAAAAGTCGATCTTTTTCTTCAAGGTAAACACCAGCGTGAGTTAGCACCAGAAATACCATATCCTTGTTTTTCTTAGGAATTATGGTGGATACAAAATTTTTAAAAGACTCTGATTCAACTGGTTTTATTGGATGTATAAAAAGGATGGCATTTGACATATCAAGGTAGGAAAAGGCTATATCATAAACCCCACCTACTGCGTTTACACCTGGCATATCCAAAAAGCGAATATTTTCTAAGCCAACCCGGAAGGGATAACCAAGCTCAATTCTTGTAGTAATGTTGTCAAGATTTCTTTTTTGAAGGTAGGAGCGTATTTTATCAACTTGCGATGAAAGATTGTCTAAGTTTGATTTTTCTTCCAAATAACGAATAAATTCATCATTAACTTCTGGGATCTCACCATGATCAAGTAGCCAATAATCAATTAAGCTTGTTGGAATATCTCTATACTCATCAGGTATCGCAGCTACCTCTTTTAACCTTTCTTTAAAAATCTTCTTCGATTCTTCCTCAATTTCTTCTACCCTGCCCGACGCATAAGTTATTTTCAAAAAAGGTCTTTTGCTGTAGAAAACTTCTATTATAGAAGAAGTAGCCTGTAAAACATCGGCAGGTAAAATCTCTTCCCTAAGTAAGCTGTTTATGAACGTTGATTTTCCTGCCTTTACTTCACCAGCAATCGCAACATAAAAAACATTATCCACGATGTTTTTGATCTTCTTATCAAGAAGACTTATGTTAATCCCATCATTATAATCTCCCCTAACACTTAAATAAGAATCGTAAATATTAACTAATTCAGTTACGAAAATTTTATACTCATGAAACCCGATTTTCTTTTCCATCCTTGAAATTACTTGCCCCCTTCCCTAAGCATCTCTCTCAACTCATCTAAATCTAATTTTACACGTCTTAAAATAGCTCGATATTTTTGGAATAAAGAATCAACCTCACCTTCTTCACCTTTGTCAACTGATTCAATAATAGATCTACCAAGACTAAATAACTGTTCCAAATCATCTTGTAATTTCGCAAAATCATAAGAAGAATAACGGGCTCTAAAACTATTACCCTCTTCCGAAAACCACCACTGACCAATTAATGAATTTTTAAAATCACCATGCTTCATTGGATCAAGCTTATCAATTCCTTTTAAATGAGCCTGCAATCTGAGGTAGTATCTATCAAGCTCTTTTTCTATAACCTCAGTTATCAATTGCTCTGTTCGAGAGGTATATACACTGATAGCCTGAGCATGCAAATACGACGAAATTAATAATTGTTCATATGCTTCCTCACTTATTTTATCTATATATGTTGAAGTTTCCATTATCATACTCATTATTTCATCAATAGTTTTTGAAAGAACTTCTTTACTTGCAGATAACTTTTCTACTCCCTCGCTTATCTTTATCGTGTTATCTAATATACCCTGGTAAAGCTTTTGAATTTCATCTAAAAATTGTTCCTTTTCCTCCCTACTTAACTCCTTTTCAGCAATGTAATCAATCTTAGCCTTCAGTTCTTTCACTTGATTGTTAGCTTGTCTAACATTTTTTGTCAAATCTGGAGAAATAAAACCTATATCATCTATCTGCATGCTGATAATTCCAAACTTAAGTGAAAGAGTCTTAAGCTTATCATTTAATGTCTCAATACTTCTAAAAACATCATCTATCTGAGTAGTTAGTTTATTTGAATATTCAAGCGATTTATTAGAAAAAGACCTAATAGTATTAAATAAAGAGTTCACAGAATTGGCAACCAATCCTACTATATCAGATCTTTCAAGCAAATCTTTTGGTAGATCTATACCAAAATTACCTTTCGACGCTGCAATTAATAACTCCGAAAGTTTCTCTAAAGGATCGTAAAGAGATTTCTTAAATGAGTAACTCACAAGTAAACCAATAGTTATTAATCCGCCAAATCCCAAAAATAATACAATAATAGATATATTACGCACTGTGTTATACATATCGATAAAAGGTATTGTAATACTTAATGCCCCAAGAGTATCTCCTGGAGATACATTTGAATGGCAAGATAAACACTCATCTTTTGCTTTGATTGGAACAATTGCTGTTTTATAAAAGTCTTTTGTGAGAAACTGTGGATTTCCAGTAGTAAGAGCCTTTTGCTCTACCTCATCTTTTGGTTTTCGTGATAAATGCCCAAGACCATACAGGCTCACGATACTATCGCTTACAATCATTTCTACCTTGACCTGTTGTTGGCTTAAGATTTTTTCCTTTAAATAGTTATAATAGAATCTTTGAGTTTCCAAAGGCACCTCACCTGTCAATAGATATAATTGATCATGGGTAGATAAAGGTTCCCACACTAACTGAAAATTTTTTTTCCATTTAAATTCAAAATCTCTTTCAATCATATTTAAAAGCATGCGTTTTGATACTAAATATGTTAACAATGTTAAAATAAACATGCCTAAAACTATTATAATTAAAGTTGTTATTATATATTTCAAACGGTACCTAAATTTTATCCCTCTTTCAAAGTCTTCTTTTAATATTTTCATCCTCCATGCCCCCTCATAATTTATTTTTTCATCTTAATAAATTCGCCATATTTTTTGTCTATATGGAGCACATGCGAAACCCACCAGTTCTTAACGAATTTTAAAAGCTCCATAATATTCCCTTCCTGAACCTTCTGTAAATAGGCTTTTAAAAATTCCTGATGTGCATTTTTATGAACTGCAAATTCCTCTTCTGGATATTCTATGCTCTTCATCAGTGCCTCTTCAGAAGCAAAATGTTTTTGAAAATAATCGGTAAGTTGGTGGACCACCTCCTCAATCATCCTTTTATCAAGCCGCCTTTGATAATAACTATAAATTAAATTGAGGATTTGGATCATTCTTTTATGCTGAAGGTCAAATTCCTCAACGCCGGTTTCAAAAATTTCGTCCCACTCTGCAAAAGACATTTTCTCCTTTTCCTTAAAAAGGAATTTAATCAATTTATAACCAATATTTACTCCCTGTCAAGTAGTAATTGAGGCTGTTCAAAAAATATTATAAGACCTTTATCCTCTCCTTCTCACTCTCAATACTATCACAAAAAACCAAAGCCTCTGTAGAATAATCATATAGAGATTC
>JBMSAU010000056.1:0-2511 GCA_049414625.1 Thermodesulfobacteriaceae bacterium | reverse complement strand
GGGAAATCTATGTCGCTTAAAAACTTTGTTTAGTATTTCTTCTATTACTTGTCTTGCCTTCATATTTCTAAGCTTATCAGAACCGCTTCATGTCTTAGCCATCAACCAGCCCAGCCTATGAATACCAAAAGTTGACATCTTCCCTGAGAGAACTTCAGAAAAGTCAACTATGCAATTTCATTCTATCTTAGAACTTAGCTAACTGTGGGACCTGGTTAAAGTATCCTGGGGCAGATTAACTACGTAACCCTCTTTTGCTTTAGACTTAGTTAACCCTGCAAGACTTCACAATAAATACCTTAGGAGGCAGTAGCTATGGACGACAAGGAACTGATAAAGAGGATTATGGAAGAAGTGAAGGATGAAAAGTTGAGGGAGGAGTTGCTGGCTTTGGTTGCAGAAAAGAATAGAAGACAGTCTGAGGCAAAGCAGGAGGAGGAAAAACTTATAAATCATAAAACAAGACATGGAATACTTTCTAAGGTAGGTCAGATAATATTGTTTATCATTGTTATGTTTGCATTTTTCTTTATTCTTTCAGCTTTCGGGCCTTTACCCGCTTTAGCTTTTCTTATTCTTGTTGCATTGGGTAGAATAATTCAATTACTTGAAGAAACACGCAAAAAGTAAATTAAGGCACACTAAAAAGGGGGATGTATTTAATCTGTTTCACTATTGGATACTTAGGGTACTCCTGCTTTCCAACCAATTCAGATGTTGCTGATACTAAAGTGGAGTCTCTTCATTTCAGTAAATACTAATGTATTTTGTATAGCTTGGGTGATGTGGTCTTAGGCGGAGCTAACTAGTTAGCCCTGTTTTTGTACAAGCCAGTAAAACGGTGAACTTAAAACAGTATGGTTAACTAACTCACACACAAGGAGGGAAACTTAGTTAACCACCGTATGCGGGTAACTAACTCTTTTACTTCTTTCTTAGACTTAATTAACTACGGGCACGGTTAACTAAAATGCCGCCCATGGTTAACTAACTTATCCTAACTTGATTGGGAGTTAGTTAACCCGCCCGAAGGTCTAATCCTTTTTGTCCGGTCCGAGAATCTACCTTAGTGCTTCTCTCTTCCTCGGTGTTCTATTGCTGTTTTTTCTGCCTCAGTTCAGCTTCCCTACATTTTGATACACAATTGTTATAGGCTGGAATATATCCCGACAAGGGAGTTGTAGAACAGCCTCAGTAGCTTACTTCAGGTTGAGGCTAACAAGCAGACATTTTTGTGCAATCTTTGCTTGATTCTTGTGGTTATACTAACCAAACTATATGCATTATGAGTGAAATATGCTTCATAGTAGATAGTTCTACATTATCAAACTTTGCTCGTGCTGGGTATTTGAACCTGCTAAAGACACTATTTCACGCAGGCTTATTAACTACCTCCGATGTGATAGAAGAGATTGAACGAGGTTCTGAAAAATATCCAGAGTTGCAGACGGTCCTAAATGAGCTAAACTTATGGCTTAAGGTTGTGGATGAACTAACAGAAGAAGAGCAAAGCTTGATAAGAAACTTAAGAATTACTCACGAGGAATTTGAAGAGGGAGCGGATGCTTCCCTTTTGGCGGTGGCTAAGGAAAGGAATTTGGTGTTAATAACTGATGATGAAGATTTGAAGAAGGTTGCGGAGCAAGAGGGTGTAGAGGTTGTTGGAACTGTGGAAATATTAAGGGAAGCGAGGAACAGAGGATTAATCCGTAGCGAAGAGGAACTAAAACAGATTGTTATAGATATGGAACATAAGGCACGCTTCAGGTTAAAAGATTCTGACTTGCAAAGGCTTAGCTTGAGGTTATAATGTCATTATAACACATTTATTTAATTTTGTCAAGTGACCACAAAGGCTGTTCTAAAAATAATGCCTTAGAGGTGGGAGAGAGATTATCTTAGATCTTGTGCGGAAAAGTAAATTACCCCTAAAAAAGCTTTACTCTTTCGTAAGCCACTTTCTTAAGAGAGTTGGTCCAAACAAACAAGCAAAAAAGAAAGGAAGACCACGAAAATACGAAGATGCTTTGATCATCACCCTGTGGCTCTTCCAAATACTCAACAGCTATTCATACAGAGAAACCCTTGAAAAAGCAAAAAATGAAGGCTTTAATGTGCCATCACTTTGCGATTACCACTACAGAGTTAAACGGTTAGATGATGAACTTCTAAAAAGCATCTTGGAAGAATGTGCTAAGCTTCTCCTTGAAGATAAACAAATTTTGTGCTACATAGCAGATGCCACTGGCTTTGGCTGAGGATGTCAACTTTTTAGGTTCATGATCGTATAAATGACGATAAGGGAGGCTAACCATCTATACACGGTTTCATACTTAGCATTCCAAGGAAACCTCGCAAACCATTAACCAGTCCAGTCTATGGAGGCCAAAAGTTGACATCTTCGTTGGAAAAAGAGAAGACAAAAAACCCACATGCCCAAATATACCAAAGACTAAGAAAGCTGTTTCCTGGGTTGCCGACCAGATATATTGACTCAGCCATCTACAAAGC
>JBMSAU010000055.1:0-2150 GCA_049414625.1 Thermodesulfobacteriaceae bacterium | reverse complement strand
GTATCACGCATAAATATAATGGTTTCTTCAAGGGAATAAAAGTTGTTGAAGTTAAAGTCAACGAAGCTTACTATTCGGCACATGGTTTAAAATGCCTGTTCGTTCCTTCAATCAACGTTTTATAAAAAACGCTTGGCCCGTTGGTAGTATAATCACATTCTCTTCTCCAAGAGTTTCATCAACAGCTTTTTTAGCTCCAGGGCATGTTTCAAAATAGTAATCATCAAAAAGTATTATTCCTCCATGCGACAACCTGTCTAAAGTATAAATCAATGACTCCTTTGTTGGCTCATATAAATCAACGTCTATGTGGGCAAAGCTTATTTTCAAATCAGAGGGTAAATGTTTAAATACGTCCGGTATCCAGCCTTTGTATACTTTTACAAAATCATACTTACTAACAGCAGGACTAACAAATGAAGCTTTCAAATCTCCACGTTTCCAGTATGTCCCATCAATCTTAGGATCTGGCTCTGATAGACCTTCAAAACTATCTACCAAATGAATATGTTTATTTAATTTGTGCATTTCAACAAATACACTCATTATAAAAGCCGAAGCTCCCTTATATACACCAAACTCTATGTAATCTCCATCTACACCCACTGTATATTTTAATAACTGACTAAGAACAAATTTTCTATCTAACGAGGAAGACAATTCTTCTAAACTAAAATTGTTTATAAGTGCTTTTACAAGCGGATCTTCTAAAAAACTCTTCTTCGGGACCTCTGTAAAAAATAATGTCTCTAAGCCCAACCTTGAACCTAAAATCTGTAGAATTCTTTTATTGTATCTGTATTTTTCTAGGGGATGGGCTTTATAATACTTAAACAGAAATTTCAAAAATTTGATGAGCTTCCGTATTTTATCTCCCTTCAATTCTTAACCTCCGCCCTTGAAATACAGATAAGGCTCTCTTTGATGTGAACTATTTATATAAACAAACGCAACTGGAAACAAAAGAGTATTCCTATTCCTTCCAAAAGAAAAGGTTGCCTTCATCCCAAAATCTCCTTCCATTCTTGAACTATCTTTTCAATTCTAAAATCCTCAGCCCTTTGCTTAGCTTTTTCCGAGTAATGCCTTCGCAAATCCTTATCTTCAAGTAGTTTATCTACTGTCTCAACCCACATTATTTCCTTTTCCTCTAATGGTTCATTTGCAGTTTTATATTTTACATCAAAAACAGGCATTAAGACTCCATACTCTGCAAACTCTGGCTTTTGGGTTTGATAGTTAAAATCTGTGTTTGGTGCCAAAATTTCCCTTGGACCGCTCTTGCAATCGGAAGATACCACAGGCACCCCACACGCCATAGCTTCTACCAAGGCGTTTGGAAAACCTTCCCACAGAGAAGGAAAGACAAAAAGCTTAGACCTTGCAATAAATTTGAAAGGATTTTTCTGAAAGCCCAAAAAATAAACATCAAAATTTTCTGAAAGCTTATCTCTATCCCAAACATAAGCTTTTAGTCCAAGCTCCTCAGAAAGCCCTACTAAATAGTCCTTTAGCTCTCCTTCTCCTAAAATCACAAGCTTTAAATCTTTGTATTTTTCTTTTAAGGCTTTAAAGACTCTTAGCGAATACCATTGACCTTTTTGCTTTGTTAGCCTTCCTGCGGTGATTAAAACAGGATGTTTAAAAATTTCTTCATGGTTTCCTAATGGCTCCTTTGCTAACTCTCTTATTTCATCTATAGGATAAGGATTGTAGATCACTTTTATTTTTTCTTCCTCTATGCCAAGATTAATTAAGCTTTGCTTCACTCCATAGCTAACTGCTATAATTAAATCTGCTTTTGGATAAAGAATTCCTACCAAAAGCTTGTTCAGTTTTCTTAAGCCAACATGACCTGTTTGCTGGTCCACACGCACGGATATTATGGCTTTATGCTTCTTAAAAAGCTTAGAAATTATATTTACAAAATTAGCTCTTTCCAAGAATGATACCACAAGTGAATTTTTTTCTAAGAGTTTTGAAAGCTTATACGCATATATTGGAATGCTTAAAGTTTTTATTATCGGGCTCGTTTTGATCGAATGATTGCTAAGAAAAAAGATAGGTTTATCTGTCTTGTATTTAATATCACGCTCAAGCAAAATGAAGGCAGATATTGGTAAATGCTCAGATAATATTATTGCTACCTT
>JBMSAU010000054.1:0-14714 GCA_049414625.1 Thermodesulfobacteriaceae bacterium | reverse complement strand
GTCCCGAGCGAAGCGAGGGATGCTTCGCTAACGCTCGGCATGAGAGGTGGAAGGTGATGAAAAGGTGGGGAATGTCCCCCGAGCCCTTTTTGTTATCTTACCACTTTATGGATAACGAACAGCCCTCGCATAGCTTCTTGACAGTTTAAAGAAAAAATTTATCTTAAAGTCATGGATCCCGTCGACCTACCAAATCTTCAAGGATATTCCAAACAGGAACTTTTCGCCTTATTTCGCGAGTTTTTAGAGGAGTATTATAAACAAAAAGAGAAAGAGCTATACGAGGTATCTCTTATAGAGCGCATCATCCGTGTAGAGGAAGAGCTTAAAAACTTAAGAAAGGAGATGGAGTATTTAAGAAAAGAGATGGACTATCGTTTTGAAGCCTTGCTTCGGGAGATGAATGCTAGATTTGAGGCAATTACAAAGGATATGAATGCTAGATTTGAGGCAATTACAAGGGAGATGAATACAAGATTTGAGGCAATTACAAAGGAGATGAATGCTAGATTTGAGGCAATTACAAGGGAGATGAACACTCGGTTTGAGACCCAGAAGAGGGAGAGTGATGCGCGGTTTGAGGCTTTAGAAAAGAGGTTCAACTTTCTCCAATGGACTATGATGTTAGGGTTTACTTTTCTCTCTATTTTAATCACTATCTTTAGTTTTTTATTCAAGAGTTAAAGCCCTTTTCTTAAAGATTTACCCAAAAAACACCTGCGTAATAGATGGATTTCCCCTCTTTTTATTGAACCCCTCCCCTTAATGCTATTTCTTCAACCTCCTTAAACCCCCTTAGCCTCCTAAAGTTCAACCATGAACTATTGGAAGGAGCTTAAAATTTCGTGTTGACATTGGGAGCTATTTTGGTTTGGTTGTTTCATGGTAGTTTCCCCTCTTTTTAGTGATTTTAGGTCGGGACTTCTTGGGGAAGCCACCATACCGTTCCTTTCCTCTCAATTCTTTACACAATCAATGAGGCACTACCCAGACCGCAATCCAAAGGGAATCCAATTTTTCTCTCGGGGATGCCTCGCTATCGTTCGGCAGGACTAAGTAGGGGGACCTTAAATGCTCGATTTGCCCAAAAAACTTTCCTTGTCAAAAAGCCTTCTAATATTATATTTTCAAGGAACTAAGGAAGATAAGCCATGAGTAACGACCTAAAAGACCTACAAGAATTAAAGGATTTAGAAGAACTACAGGACTCGCAAGAAGAAGAGCCGCAAGCATGGCAAGAACCACAAGAGCTTATAAAACCACAAGTAGAGCCAAGAATAAGGAACATACGGCTTTTCATTGCCTATGATGGGACGCATTATCTTGGGTGGCAGGTTCAACCAAAGGGTCCAACCATCCAAGGGCTCATCCAGGATATCCTCTCCAAGGTCTTGGGGCATAAAGTAAAGCTCAAAGGGGCAGGGAGGACGGATGCTGGGGTTCATGCCCTCTGCCAAGTTGCCCACTTCTACACCACATCTAACAAACCCTTAGAAATAATCTACCGTGCCCTAAACGGGCTTCTTCCTCGGGATGTCTGCGTCTATCAAGTAGAAGAGGTTTCCCTTAGGTTCCATGCCCAAAAGTCAGCCCTAAAAAAGACTTACAGCTACTACATTTACAACTACCCCGTGCGAAACCCTCTTTTGCGGCTTTATGCCCACTGGGTTCCAGAAAAGTTAGACGTCAAAGCCATGAAAGAATGCCTACCCTTGATCATCGGAACAAAGGACTTTGCAAGCTTTCGCAAGGCTGGAACAGACATTAAAACCACTGTGCGGACTATCTACTCGGCTGAGCTCAAATGGTCAAGAAAGGCAAAACATCTTCTTGAGTTTGAGATTACAGGCAGAGGCTTTATGCGCTACATGGTAAGAAACATCGTCGGAGCTTTAATAGAGGTCGGAAAGGGAAACCTTACTCCTCAAGATTTTGAAAAGATTTTAGAGGCAAAGGATAGGAAAGTTGCCCCACCCCCTGCCCCTCCTCAAGGCTTGGTGCTAAAGCATATTGAGTATGAGCCAGTTGAGGTTTTTGACCGCTATCCTCCATTCAAAGTTGAGCTATAAGCCTATTTTCCTTCTTCGGTGCTTATCACCATCTTTATCTCGTGGAGAAGCTGAGCCGGGTTCTTTATCGGATAATGAAGCTTTTCTACAACCTCGGTTGCAGAAAGGTTTTTAATCCTTACATCTTTAAGCTTCTCTTTTAAAACCTCAGGTCCAGTGATGGGATACTTTGTGCCTTTTAGGTGTTTCAAAACGGTGTATGCCCAAGGGATGTCTAAATGCTTCATAGCATCTTCGATAATCAAGCCGCAGTAGTGCATGAGGGTTTCTGCCTCTTGCCCCTCTTTGACCATCTTGTAGGCTAGCTTCGCAATGCCCCCTGCAGTGTGGACCTTCATTTCCTTAGCCTCCTCTTTAGCAAGCTCTTCAAACTTTTTAAGCTTTTCCATCACCAAGGTTGGGTCTGCCCTTAGGATGTTTCTTACCGTATTCCTCGTTAACCCAACCATTTGCGCTATCTCATCCTCTGTCTTCATGTATTCTTCCCTCAGGATCACCGCAAAGGCAGCCCTCGCCAAGCTCGGAAGCCAGGTCAAGGTGCGATACTCGGCAAGCTTCTGAAGCCCTCCAAGAAGGTCGATAGCTTTAAAAAACGCCCGGTTTACCAGATGCTCAAGGTCTTTCTGAAAAGACTCCGATTGGGGAACGCCTGTTAGCACTATCATCTTCTTTCACCTCCACCTATGGGTTCTTTTATCTTTACTAAACCAGTTTCGGTTATCTCTAAGTAGCGAGTTCGGGTGTCGTGCCCGCACATTCGACAACCATCAATTCGGAAGAACCGAACAATATCACCTATCTGCTTCTTGTGGAGCTTTGCCTTGTATACTGAATCAATAAGCTCTTTAGCAAGGATAATCGTTCCGTCAACGATATGCCCTACCGCGTATCCGCCAGCTGCCTCAGCGGTAAGCTCCTCATGCCCACTTCTTTTCTGAGAAACAAAAAGGGCAGTTTGATACCACTTCTTCATAAAGTTGTAAAGCCTTCTTACCACAGCCCGAGCAAGCATCTCTTTGTTTTCAAAAAGCCCGGTTATAGAGTCGATCACCGTATATTTGACTTTGTAGGTTTTGACCACATAGGCAAGGGTGCTAAGAAGGTCAGGGAGGTTTTCACGGATCCTTGTTGAAGAGGCAGCATCAATAAGGATGATGTTGTCTTTAAACTCTTCAAAGTTTAAACCCATGGCTTGGGCACGAAGCTTAAACGCAGCTACTACAAAGGCAGCAGGAGACTCAACCGTGATAAAAGCAACCCTCTCTCCTTGACTTGCTCGAAACACAGCAAACTGCTCAACCATCAAAGATTTCCCAGTGTCAGAAACTCCGGTGATGTTAAAGACTGAATAGGCAGGAATGCCCTTTAGAGATGTTTTCTTGAGCTTTCCGTTTTCTTGGGTGACGATGAAAAAGAGGTCGTCTAAACCCTCAATACCCGTGGGAACGCCCTTAATCTCCGGCGCCTTCTCTAAGGCTTGAGACCCAGTGAATACCGCTGAAAGGTCTGGCTGGGGTTTTTCTTTCTCTTCAAAAGAGTGGAATTCTTTTTCCTCATCTTTGAAATATGGTCCCATGTTAAACTCCTTTGCGATTTTTTGCCAATTTATAAAAAATTATAATTACTTTGTTTTAAAATTTAAAGAGAAAATTTAGGTAGTGTCTCATTAATTGTGTAAAAACTTAAAAGGACAGGAAGGGTATAGTGGCTTTCCTAAGAAATGCCGACCTAAAATCACAAAAAAGGAAGGAAGCTACCATCGTTTCTTTTATTGTATACCAGCTTGCTAAACTTTTCTTTAGTGAAAGTTAAATTTGTATCTCTTGAAAATTTAAGAAGGTTTTGTATTATCAATTTTGAAAAAAATATGCTTTTTATGTTATAATTAACTAAAAAATAACCTAAGTGGAGGTGGAGATGAAGAGGAAGTTATTAGTTTTAAGCCTGTTTGGTTTCTCGTTAGTTGCTCATCCTATCTCTGGGAAAGCTTTAGAAATTAACGAAAAGCTTTCTCTTGAGGCTAATCTCACTGGCGTTTATCAATGGCTTGAAAAGAAAAAAGGAAACTTTACCGATGAAGAAAAAGGCTCAGTTGCTTTAGATGTTAAGATCAGCTTTAAACCAACTGAAGTAGACGAGTTTTCAGCAAGGGCAAGCTTTGCTAAGGGGAATGGGCTAAACAAGGTGCTTGAAAAAAAGGATATTTTCAGGCTTCGCCCTAACGCAGATGACTTAAGGGATGACCTCCACAACATAAACAACCGTCCAAGGGACCATCTTCTTGAGCTTTGGTATGCAAGGACTTTTAGCCTGCCTGGAAATTCAACGCTCAAATCAACCCTTGGCATCCTTGACGGAACAGCCTTCATCGACCAGAACCGATTTGCAAACGATGAGCTAACCCAATTCATGAACGAAGCCTTTGTAAACAATCCTTTGGCGAACATCGTTAGCTACGACTACGGCGTTGCCTTGGAGTTCGGTAAGGGTCCTTTTGGGATAACCCTTCTTGGAATGACAAGCAAAACTGATGAGCATGATGACCCAAGGTTTAACAAGAAGAACTACAACTACTACTCTGCCCAGATTAGCTATAAGCTTGAATCACCTTTAGGAGAGGGGAACTACCGCGTCTACGGCTTTACCACGAACAAACGCTTCCCTGATTGGGATGATGCCAAGAAAAAGGCTTTAAAGGGCTTTGGACTCTCTATCGACCAGGACCTGATAAGGGATAAGCTTGGTTTGTTTGTAAGGGTTGGCTTCCAGGATGATGATGCACATATAGACTATAAAAGCATGTATTCAGCGGGACTAACCTACAAGTTTTGCCTTTTTGGAAAGAAAGATTTTACCCTTGGTGCAGGATATGCTTTCTTGAAGTCTCCTTCTAAGAACCCCGAGCTAAAACAAACAAAGGTCTTTGAGACTTATTTTTCTATACCGATCTATGAGAAGGAAAAACTTTTGACTTCGCATCTTACCTTTGATTGGCAATGGATGAAGGATAAGTTTAGGGAAGAGGACAAAAAGGACCACTCAGGGCATATCTTTGGTGTAAGGCTCAACTTAGGATTTTAGCAATTTTTAGTATTAAAGGAGAGGGGTGTTTAGGTACCCTCTCTCTTCTTCTTTTTTTATAAACCATGCTATAATTCTTGGAAATTTTTTGGCAATTCTATAGACATATTCTATGCCTCAAGCCTTTTATCAACTGCCTGTTGATGAAGTTTTAAAGGCTCTTCGTACATCTCTTCAAGGTTTATCAGCAGAGGAAGCTCAAAAAAGGTTAAAGGAATATGGACCAAACGAGGTCGTAAGAGAGAAGAAGAAGTCTCCCCTTGCCCTTTTTCTCTCGCAGTTCACTAACTTTTTAGTTCTCATTCTCATCATAGCAGGTCTAATCTCTGCCTATCTTGGGGATTATGTTGAGAGCATAGCTATCTTTGCCATTGTGCTTATGGCTGGTGTTTTAGGCTTTGTGCAAGAGTACCGAGCAGAGAAGGCTTTAGAAGCCTTGAAAGCCCTTTCAGCACCCACCGCTCGCGTAATAAGGGATGGAGAAGAAGTCGTCGTTCAAGCAAGAGATATCGTGCCCGGTGATATCGTAAGTCTATATGCTGGGGATAAGGTTCCTGCAGATGGACGCTTGATTGAGGCTATAAACCTTCGGGTTGATGAGGCTATTTTGACGGGAGAGTCTGTCCCAGTTGAGAAGAAAACCGACCCCATTCCTCAAGAGAACGTGCCTATTAGCGATAGGTATAACATGGTCTTTTCTGGGACAGTAGTGGTTAATGGGCGAGGGCTGATGGTTGTTACAGCAACTGGAATGAACACCGAGTTTGGGAAAATAGCCCACATGCTCGGTGAAGTTGAAGAAAAGAAAACTCCCCTTCAAGTTAACCTTGATAGAACGAGTAAGCTTATTGGTACTTTTGCTCTTATACTTTGTGCCCTCATCTCAGGGGTTGGTATTGCAAGAGGTTACGATGTGCTGGAGATGTTTGTCTGGGGTGTTGCTCTTGCTGTAGCCATAATCCCTGAAGCTTTGCCCGCTGTTGTCACCATAAGCTTAGCCCTTGGCGTAAGAAGAATGGTAAAAAGGCAAGCCCTTATCAGGAAACTTCATGCGGTTGAGACCTTGGGCTGCGTAACCTACATCTGCTCTGACAAAACCGGAACCTTAACCAAAAACGAGATGACTGTCCAAAAGGTCTGGGTCAACAGAAATCTCATTGAGGTTAGCGGTGTCGGATATGACCCTAAGGGTGATTTTAAGCTTGACGGAAAACCTTTCCCTAAGGATGAGGCGCATCTTCAGATGCTTATTAAGACAGCAGTCCTTTGCAACGACTCTGAACTTTTCTACTCAGAGGAGGACAAAAAGTGGAAGATAAAAGGAGACCCTACAGAAGGTGCGCTTGTTGTTTTAGCTAAAAAGGCAGGTCTTGATAAGAAGGAGCTTGAAAGTCTTCATCCAAGGGTTGATGAGATACCCTTTGATTCAGAAAGAAAGATGATGACCACAGTGCACAGGTTGGATGATGAGAAGCTTTTAATCTGTAGCAAGGGAGCTCCTGAAGTTATCCTTAACAAATGCGCGCACATCCTCTACGATGGAAGAATTCACGAGCTAACTCAAGCTGAAAGGTTAGAAGTTTTAGAGGCTGCGCAAAGTATGGCTAAGTCAGCCTTAAGGGTGATAGGAGTTGCCTATCGTATTGTAGCAAAGTCTTCATATTCAGCATCCTCTGCGGAGAGCGAGCTAATCTTCCTTGGCTTGTTAGGCATGATTGACCCGCCCCGGGATGAGGCAAAGCCTGCCATACAAACCTGTAAAGCAGCTGGAATTAAGCCAGTTATGATAACAGGCGACCACAAGATTACCGCAGAAGCGGTAGCAAGGGAGCTTGGGATTTTAACTCATGGAGAGGTTATCTCAGGAGCAGAGCTTGAAGCCATGTCTGATGAGGAGCTTGAGAAGAGAGTTGAAAGGATAGAGGTTTACGCAAGAGTGAACCCAGAGAGCAAGCTTAGAATTGTTAAGGCTTTGCAGAAGAGGGGACATGTTGTTGCCATGACAGGTGATGGCGTAAACGATGCCCCAGCTCTTAAGCAAGCTGACATAGGCGTTGCCATGGGGATCACAGGAACTGAGGTTGCTAAAGAGGCTTCACACATGGTCCTTCTTGACGACAACTTTGCCACCATCGTTGCCGCTGTTGAAGAAGGAAGAACCATCTATGCGAACATAAGAAAATATTTAGTGTATCTTTTAACCGGGAATACAGGGACGGTGGTAGGTTTAACATCAGCCCTTGTGGCAGGTCTTCCTATCCCTCTCACTGCAGTGCAGATACTCTTCATCAACCTTCTCATGGATGGTGGACCTGCTGTGGCTTTAAGCGTTGAGCCCCCAGAGCCTGGTGTGATGAAAAAGCCACCGAGAGACCCAAAGGAGAGCATCTTCAACCGCTATGCCTTAACATTTATCCCCCTTATGGGGCTCTGGATAGGGCTTTGTGCTTTATTCCTCTTTATCTATCAGCTAAAGACCGCAGACTTAGATAAAGCCATGACCGTCTTCTTTGCTGGCATAATCTGCATGAGGCTTGCAAATGCCTTAAACTGCCGTTCAGAGGAGGCTTCTCTCTTTAAGCTTGGGCTATTCACAAATAGATGGCTAATTCTTGCCCTTATCTCCTCCTTAACCTTTATGCTCCTTGCCATATATGTTCCCTTCCTTTCTAAAGTGTTCAACACCGTCCCCCTTAGCTTTACCGATTGGCTTATGGTCGGTGCTTCAGCCTTATCAGTTATAATTCTTGACGAAATACATAAGCTGTTAAAATCAATAAAAAGAAAACCATGAAGCTTGAGCATTATCCAGTTGAAAAGCTAAAAGAGGAGATATTGAAAATCTTAAGTAAATATTTAGACCTTAAGCATTATAAGGTCTTTTTCTTTGGTTCGAGGGTGACCGGAAGGTGTGATGAGAGGTCTGATATAGACATTGGCATTGAGGGTCCAGAAATCCCATCGCATATTAAAATTCAAATAGAGGAGGAGCTTGAAAACTTGCCCATTCTCTACAAAATTGATTTAGTTGAGTTCAGGAAAGCGAGTGAAGAGTTTAAAAAGGTAGCTAAAGAGAAAGTTGAATACATCTATCCTTAGATGACAAAATTTGAAAAGCATCTTGAAGACTTTAAGAAAGCGGTAGAACGACTTGAGGAAGTCCTAAAGCTTGAAAAGACTGACATAACAAGGGATTCTGCCATTAAAAGGTTTGAGATCGCTGTGGATACTGGGTGGAAGGCTTTGAAAAATTATTTAGAAGATAGATATGGAGTGGTTTGCCGTTCTCCAAAGGGATGTTTTCGTGAGGCTTACCAGCAGGGGCTTATCGATTACGATGAATATTGGCTAAGGATGATAGACCTTAGAAATAAGTCTGTGCATACTTACGAAGAGATGGTTGCGGAGGAGGTCTACGCAGAGCTCCCAAAGGCTTTAAACTATCTTAAAAGCTTGTTAAGCCTTCTAACAAAATGACCTCAGAGCATATCTTTCTTGTTGAGGCTGAGTCTTATGAGCAAGCCCTATCTCAGGTAGTAGAATTTCTTTCAAGCTATCAGCTAGTAAGATATGATAGGTTTGAGGTTAAAAAGGAGGAAATTATTTCTGTTCAGGATGAGAGATTTTGGGAAGTTTTAGAAAAGGGTTTGCAGAAAAACTATGAGATACTGCAGGGCTTTATTGGGGAGCTAAAATCTGAGGGCTATCAATTAGTTGATGATTTAAGGAGCCTGCCTCAGGGATATTTGAGCAAGCTCGTTCATCTTATCGCCCATTTCGTTGACGGATTTTTCAGCGTAGATTCTTATTTTTATAATCTAATAGAAGATTCTCATTTTCTTAGCCCTAACCTTAAAACACGAATGCTTAGAGTAAGGCAAAACTTCTATCTAATACCAGCTATAGGGTATTTTGAAGAAAAAATTCATCCCTTTGAGATGTTATCACCAAGAAAATTCTTTAAATACTAACCATCTTTGGTGCCCTACTTTTTTTCTTAAAAATTCTTTCTGGCAAGCGCCAAATTGATAAACTTGCTACTTTAGCCAAGGAAGATAAAACTATCGGTTTTTAAAGAACAAAAGCGCTTTGGAGGGTCTACATAAAGGCTCTTGAAAAATTTATAGAATGATTTAATATAATATTAAAATTAAATTCCTAAAGGAGGTGGAAGGATGAAGAAGGTGTTAGCCTTTGTAGGTGGAGTTCTTCTTTTAGTTAATACTGCATTTGCCTACGATGCTAAGCTTGCCAAAAAGCTTGACGAAGTGTTTTCTAAGCAGACTCCAGAACTCATTAAAGTCACCAGGCTTCCATCTCCAGATGAGGTTAAACCGCGTCCCTGCGAGATTAGTCATAAGAGGTGGGTTGAGTCGCTTTCAAAACACGATGCTGAGCTTGCTAAAAAGCTTGACGAACTGCTTTCTCAGCTACCTCCACATATTAAACAGACTCCCTGCGAAGTTGATGGTAAAATGCTCTTAGACATGATGCACAAGAAAGAACCTTTTGTATTCTTAGACATTAGAACTCCTCAAGAAATGGCCATTACTGGTATAACCTGGAAGGACACTTTAAGGATCCCCATGCATGAGCTTTTTAAGGAGGAAAATCTGAAAAAGCTTCCCAAGGATAAGAAGATCCTTGTAGTATGTCACGGAGGGGTAAGATCACAAGCTGTTACCTTGGCTTTAAGAGCTTTAGGCTTTATGAATGCCTACAATTATGAAGGTGGAATGTCTGCGCTTGGTAAAGATGTTACAAGAGCTTTTATCCCCGTTGTCGAAATCAAAAAATAATTAGTTCCTTTCCAGGGATGACCTTTTGGTCATCCCTCCCTTAACTTTTTTAAGGCAAGATATGCGGCTTTGTTCTCAGCTTCCTTTTTAGACCTTCCTTTGGCCTTGGCAAGCACCTCATCCCCAGCTTTAACCGCAACCTCTATCCAAGGTTTGTGCGAAGGTCCGATTATAGATAAAACCTTATAGCTGGGCGTGATGCCCTTTTCTTTTTGCAGATATTCCTGTAGCTTTGTTTTATAGTCAATAATTCGGTTTATGCTAAGCCCTCGAAGATAAGGTTTTAACCAATCTTCAAGGATCTTACAACTTTTTTCAAACCCTACTTCAAGGAATATGGCTCCGATTAAGGCTTCAAGCGCCCTTGCGGAGATGTTTTTGAGGCTTCTTTCATCAAGCTTTCTTTCTCTGTCTCCAAGAAGTAGATAGTTGGAAAGGTTAAGCTTTTCGGCAATTTTACTCAGCCTTTCCTTGCAAACAAGGTAGGCCCGCTTCCGCGTTAAATCACCCTCTTTATCCTCAGGGAATTTAGCATAAAGAAGTTGAGAGACACAAAGGTTTAAGACCGCATCCCCTAAAAATTCAAGCCTCTCATTGTCAACAAGGTTTGGATCTTTTTTCTTTAGACGATAAGAACTATGAGTTAAGGCTGTCCTAAGGAGGGACTTGTCTTTGAAGGTAAGACCAAGTTTTTCTTCAAGCTCCTGAAGGTTCTCTATCACCCTTATTTAGCCACAAGAAAACCTGTCCTAAACCTTTCCTTTTTTAACCTTTCTGCATGTTTGAAAGCAAGATACAAGTCCTCTCCCAAGAAGACCAGCACACGATACATTAACCCGTGCTGAGGATGCTCAAAGGGAACGATCTCAACCCGGCTAAAATCCCTTTCAAGCTCCTCCTTATATCTTAAGGCATTGGCATAGTTCTTAAATGCTCCTACCTGAAGGTAGAATTCGCTAAAACGGAAGTTTGGCTGATTTTTATAAACATATACACCGTTTGAAAGTTCTGCTTCGCTTAAAGCAGTGATCTTAACCCTTGCGGTTCCTTTTCCCACAATTCCTAAGGCTAAGGCGCTTGCATAGCTTAGGTCAATGCACCTATCCCCTACAAAGGGACCACGGTCGTTTATCCGGACAACGAGCTCTCTTCCGTTTTCTAAATTTTTAACCAAAACATAGGTCCCCATAGGCAGAATTTTATGGGCTGCCGTGTATTCATACATGTTGTATACCTCGCCGCTTGCAGTCTGCCTTCCATGAAAGCCAGGTCCATACCATGAAGCAACGCAGACCTCTTCGTAGCCTTCTGCTGACGGCAAAGGAAAATAAACCTTACCGTCTACCATGTAGGGCTTCATCCAGCCAGGAACCCTCTGCAGAACATTTTCCTTAGCTGCTGGAGGTGGGAGGGTATAAGCTACAGGCTCTCTCGGTGGTCTTGCACAGGAAGAAAGTAAAAGGCCTAGTAATATTAATAGAGAAAGATAGCCCCTCATCTTTTTTGTAGAATTTCAGCAACTTTTTTGGCAAAGTAGGTGATTATAAGGTCAGCTCCTGCCCTTTTAATTCCGATGAGGCTCTCCATGAGAATTTTATCTTCATCAAGATAGCCAAGTTGAGCAGCTGCTTTTATCATCGAGTATTCTCCGCTAACCTGATAGGCTGCAATGGGATGGTAAAAGTTATCCCTAAGCATCCTTATGATGTCAAGATAAGGCATTGCTGGCTTCACCATAAGTATATCGGCACCTTCCTGAACATCTAAAGTGGCTTCTCTCATAGCCTCCCTGGCATTGCCAGGGTCCATTTGATAGGACCTTCTATCGCCAAACTTGGGTGCGGACTCGGCAGCCTCTCTAAAGGGTCCGTAAAAGCTTGAACAGTATTTGACTGAGTAGCTCATGATGGCTGTTTGATGAAAACCAGCTTCATCTAAGGCTTCGCGAATTGCTGAAACCATACCGTCCATCATCCCTGAAGGCGCAACGATATCTGCCCCTGCCTTGGCATGAGAAACCGCAACCTTGGCGATTATCTCAAGCGTCTCATCGTTATCAACTTCAAATAACCCCTGCCCTTTCTTCACGATACCGCAATGCCCATGCGAGGTATACTCACAAAGACAAACATCAGTTATCACCACAAGCTCAGGGAACCTATCTTTTATGGCTTTTACTGCCCTCTGAATTATACCTTCCTTAGCAAAGGCAGAAGTTCCTACCTCATCCTTTTTGTCTGGCACCCCAAAAAGAAGCACAGCCTTAATCCCAAGGTCAACCGCTGACTTTATCTCCTCTAAAACCTTATCAATAGAAAAACGATAGACCTCTGGCATGCTCTTTATCTCTTCTTTTATCCCCTTTCCCTCTATGATGAAGAGAGGGTAGATTAAGTCGTTTACAGAAAGCGAGGTTTCTCTCACTAAATCCCTTATGGCTTGAGTTCTTCTTAGTCTTCTTGCTCGGTATTCTGGAAACATCATGACATTACCCCTCTTAAAAGCTCTATGCTGATAGAGCCTTCTTTATAAGCTCATACAAAGTCTTTAAGTCCTCTTTATAGTTTTGAGTAAGGTGAACCATGATGACCGGTTTTTTTCTTTCTTCAAGAGCTCTAAAATCACCGCAAGCTTGGGCAAACATCTGGTCCCAGAAGGTATATCCCTCGTCGGGAATAACCTGCTCTGCCCTTCTTCCGCGGTAGGTCAGGATGATGAACCTGCTAAGAGTTGGACCACCCTTAAAGAGCTGACCCGTAGAATGAAGATATCTCGGTCCAAAGCCAAAAACGGTGGCGCAGTTTTTCTTCTCCCTTATTAAAGTTCTGATATCCCGAACTAAGTTCTCTACTTCGTCATCAACAGGAAGATAGGCAAGGATGCCAACGAAGATCCAGGGGGAAAAATCTGAAAAGAGCTTTTTCAAAAGAGCGCCAATCCTTGGATACTCAATGCTCACCGTTTTATCGTAATAAAAGCCAAGACCCGTTGCCTCATCAAGATAAAACTCAATACCAAAGTCGCCTGTGGTCTTAAAGGTTTCTAAAAACTCCTTTGTTTTTTGTTTAGTCAAAACAACATCAGGCTCATCGAAGGGGTTGAGAGTTAAAAGGTAGCCTGAGATGGCGGTAGCTAACATCCAGCGATAGGCTTCCCCAAAGACCTCATAGCGGTCATCAAGAATAAAGGTCTTGATGGGAAAACCTTCTTCCTTTAGGTCCTGAATAAGCCTTTGATAGATCCTTTCTCTGCCCCTTAAGGTTAAATAGATAAAGGCTCTGTCCGTGGCATAGACTGTGGGGGAGCCAGGGGACTCGCCAACAACAGGCACAATACCCGTCCCATCCTTACCAAGAGATTCGGCAATAAGCTGTTCAATCCAGAGAACAAAGGGCTTAAGAATTGGGTCAACGATGAAGGTAAGCTTGTCCTCTCCCCTTATGTAGTGCTCAACTAGATACTCAGCTAAGGTGCTTGCGAGGTTGTAGCCCCAGGGTATACCGGGCTCACAAGCAGTATACATCTCTTTGGCATAATGCAGAGCTTTATCTAAGTCAAGCCCAAGCAAAGCGGCAGGTAAAAAACCCACCTCTGTTAAAGCAGCATACCTTCCGCCGATGTCTGATGGATGATGAAAGACCTTTAAAAAAGAAAGCTCCTTTGCCAAAGCTTCAAGGGGTGAGCCTGGGTCGGTTAAAGCCACAAAATGCTCTCCAGGATTTGACAGAGTCTCTTCAGCTCTTTTCCAGAAATATTTGAAATGAGCTAAAGTCTCGATGGTTGTGCCAGACTTTGAGGCAATGACAAAAAGAGTGTCTTCTACGTTCAGTTTTTCTACCTCCTCTATGTTTTCTGGAACGTTTGTGTCAAGAACGATAAGGTTAGGGAAGCCCTCTTTTGGGGCAAACATCTGGGAAAGAACATAAGGAAAAAGGGCAGAACCACCCATTCCGCACCAGACAACCTGCTTAAACTTTGCTCTTACAGCTTCAGCAAAAGACTTAAGCTCGGCAACCTTAGGTTCAATGTAGCGATAGCCATCAACCCAGCCCAGACGATTTTTAACCTTCTCGACCACTTCAGGAGAAAGGCTAAAGAGGGTAGGATCCTTAGCAAAAAGCTTCTGAAGAATTCGCTCTTTTTCTTCTTCGGAGAGTTTAGATGGTCTTTTTATTAATCCTTTTTCTTCGTAAACCTTGACAATCCTCGGAAATGGCTCGCTCATGGAGATTCTCCTTGAGTAAATTCAAATTTTGATTATACCACGAGCTGTTTTGCTGACAAATTTATACTGCTACTTGCCTCTTATCATCATCCACTTGAAAACGAAGGGCTCAATCCGCCTGTTACCCAGAAAATCCTGCCCAAGGGCTTAATCAAAATCTTCAGAGACACAAACGATGACTTGCCCTTTTTATTACTTAAGACGAACGGTGTTTGTTCCTATCCCAAAAGTTCCACAATGAAATTTTTAAAAAATTATTTTATAATAATAAGCCTCAAATTTATCATAAGGAGCAAAGACATGCCCAAGGTCTACACTATAAACCATTTATCTTTGATCCTTGGTGAAGCGGTAAAAGAGGTCTTAAAACTTAACACTGGGAAGGAGGTAAAGCTCTCGCCCACGATCCAAAAGATAGGGAATGTTGCCTTAAGACCAGACATTTCGTCCTTTTTAGACTTCTACGGAGATTACAACGGTCTTATTTGTTTGAACTTTAGCAAAGATGCTGCCTTAGAGCTCTGCAGGCTCCACTTTACC
>JBMSAU010000053.1:0-2441 GCA_049414625.1 Thermodesulfobacteriaceae bacterium | reverse complement strand
TTATCCCCTTCGTCTTAAAGCATCCCTAAGGTTTTAGCTTAATTTAGAATTTTTTATTTTAGTATTTATTTTAGTAATTATAGTTTATCTATAAAGATTGAATACATCTTAGAATTTCAAGAATATCATGCTGATGTCGTTTTGAGGCACAACCAAAAACTTTGATTAAATTTATAATAGAATCAACGTTATCATTCGTTAATAAATAAACTATCTCATTTGAATTGTCCGGATTTTGATATATAGTAAAGCAAGTAAAAGGGATACAAAAATAAACCATTATTTGCATTTGATATGCAAATTGTTGCTTCTCTTTAATTGCTTCAATAAAAGTACCATCACTTGTTATAAATTTTATATATAGGAATAATCCATTTTTTGATTTCAAAAGTTAATGATCCTATATTTAATTTCTTATTTTCCATTTGAATATAGGTTGGAATTTCTTCTAAAAAAAGCGTATATTTTTCTATTTCATCAATTAATTTTTGATAAACATGATTTTCTATCCACGCTTTTTTCTTACATTCTAAAAGAATTTTTGATAATTCATAAGGATATCTTTTCTTTCCTTTTACATCTCTATATAGACACTCAGAAACTAACCAATCTGGATCAAAATCATTTTTACTAGCCTCTATGTTATAGGTAATTTGCCATTCTATGTATTGATTAGTATCCATTAAGTTGATTTCATCTTGTTTTATTTGTTCTTTAACACCATACTTATTCACACGTTTAAATCGTATTTTACCCTCAGTCTTCTTTTTAATAAAAATTTTTATCCTGTCATCAAAGATTTCTAATCTTAGCATCTATTTTTACCATGAAATTATAATTGATATAAAGAATAAAAGTATTTACTTAAAAAATTTTCAACTTTTTGTAAACACATTTTACTTTCATCAATTTGATAAAATTCAAAAAGTTTTTCTGCAATTTCTGGATCTTCAAAAAAAAATTTATGTGTTTTTATAGCGTAGAAAACAAAAAATTTCTTATAATTTTCTACAAAATCATTATTAACTAATGGAGAAAGATTCCCAAAAACCCATAAATCATCTTTCTCTTTCTTCAGCTTTAAAACAAAAATCTTTAAACAATGAAGATAGGCATATTTATAAAAATTTTCTAATGTTATAATAATGGTATTATCATTTGGCTTTTTTAAAAAAGTAGCATTGCGTAGAAGTGAATTTAAATCTCGAAAGGTGTAAAAGTAAAGACTAATCGGTGAGGTTGTAAGTTCTCCACTTCGTGGAGGATATTTATTTATATAGCCATCTATTGTAGTATATTTATTTAAAACAAATTCTCCTTCTCTATCAAGGAACTTAAAGCTAAAATTTTTAATGTATGCGTAGTCCATTCCTAAATAATTTTTTTCATATAAAGCAATTACTATTGGAAACTTAGCAGTTTTTGTAAAGAAAAATTCAGCACTTGAAAATATATACCCCATTTTTAATTTATACATCTCCTTCAAACCTTTAAGTCTTTTAAAATTCACTTCTTTAATGAGATAAGAAAGAGGGTGTAAAACACAAATAACATCAGCTTTTAATTTAGCAAAAAGTTTTAAAAAGGAAATTCCAATATCTCTACCATAAAGATCTGAATCGCACTCAAATGATTTTTTTTCAGTCTTTTTGTAAAGAGAGGTTGTATCATTATATTGAAGATTACCAATTACAATTAAAAAATCATCTTCTTTAATGTTAAACTTTGCTCGACTTGCGTCTTTTAAAGAATTTGTATAAAAAAATTTTTTTCCGAAGAAAAATATTTTTTAAGAAAGTTGACAGCTTCTGGGTCATAGTCTGCAAGTCTGTAATCGGCCCCTAATGATAAAATTGGAAAAGCGAAGGCTACACACCCAGCGGCAAAATCTGCAACTATAGCATTATTACTATTTTTTTGTAGTAAGGGAAGATTAGTTCAAAAACTTTTTTTTACTATATGAGACGGTGTATAAAATGCCCCCCAAATTAATCCTTTCCGTCTCTAGTAAATGGATAGCCGCATGGGGCGCAAATTTTGAATTCTGTAGAGAAAAAAGAGGAATTTGCTCGTTAATTTTAAACAACATAACCTAATTAAACCTCAACTTCTCCTTTACGATTAAATTTTAAATTAAAAAATAAAACAATTCAAGAAAAGATTAGAGATGTTTAAATAGTTCTCCTCCAGTAAGGCCCAAAAACTCTATTAAATGATTTTTCATCGCTTTAATGATTAGAGTCAGATAGAGAACAAAGGTCCCTCTTTGATCAGGTTGAAAAAAAAAAGACTACTTTAGGGCTTGACAAAGAACAAAAAAGTTGTTTTTTTTATTATAAAAATTTACGATTCAGGAGGCTACATAAATGAGCATGCCAGAGGTTCTTGAATTAGAAAGCAAGATCGAAGCCCTTATTAATACTGTCTTAGAATTAAGAAAA
>JBMSAU010000052.1:0-3034 GCA_049414625.1 Thermodesulfobacteriaceae bacterium | reverse complement strand
AAAACCTTGAAAAGAAAGAGTAAAGGTCGTTATAAACTTGTTCTTTTATCTCCTCCAGCTTTTCTAAAAGCTCTTTTTGTTCTTTTATTCGCAAGTATTCCTGTCCGAGAGGAGTGTTTGCAAAGACAGGGTTTATCTCCCCGGTTGATGTAAAAGCATTATTTCCAAGGGTTCTTATTATCTCCCTCCTTACCCTTTCATACTCTTCACGGATATCCTCAGATAAGTTTTTCTTGTGCTTTTGAAAGGCATCCTCTATTATCTGTGGCAGTTTTTGATCTATAAACTCTCTTACTTCTTTCTGTTTGTAGTTAAGAATTCTGTATATTCCAAAGTCAAGATCCGAACTTTCAAACTGGAAAATATCCCTCAATAGCTCTTGGAATTTTTCTAAAGAATTCATACATCCCCCTCCCAGCGTATAGAAGGGTCCCAACTTTGAATCCCCATAGCCAACCTATAACCGTTCATAAATGTATATTTTATAGCGGTGAAGTTTTGGCATTGAGACATCCATGTTATCGGATAGCCACCTACTCACTTACGTATGGAAAACCCTTTCCAAAAGCTCCCAATCCTTATCAAAGCTAAGGTTTAAATAGTCCCTTTCCCTTTTGAACTCCAAAAGCTCCGTATAGATCCTTGCCCAACCTCCGCTTTAAATTCCTGTTTCTCAATTGATGAATTTATCAAGTTATCCAATTCTTTTTCAAGATTTGAAATATCATAATTATTTTCTAACCTGAAAACAATTTCTTTTGCGATTTCTTTTATTTTATCTTTTACGTTATCCGAAAACAATGGTATTTCAACATCTTCAACCAGCTTTTGAGTGAAAGAAATTCTCCCCCCTCTTCTTGCCCCCTTTGAAAGATAGTAATTTCTAAAAAATGCACTGTTTAAGTAGCCAAGAAGAAAGAATAAATCATCCTCTTCATATGGTTGAATGAATAAAACATCACCATGTGGTAATAGCCCATCTTTACCCAAACTAAATCTGTTATACTTGTGCCTATCTAAGACAGGAACATAAATTTTTTTCTTATTTAAGTTAGATAGCAAAAACTTATAATTTCTCAAAGCCTGCCAATGAAACCAATTTTTATTATGCGGTAAATACCTTTTAAGCATTTCGTCTTTTAAGGGTAAAAGTTTCTTGTAAATGTTTGGAAAATGTTCCTTTAACTCTTCTTCGCTTTTTATACTTTCATCTACAACTATATACAATTTATAACCTTCCGTTAAAAACCTTTTACAGTTCTTTGCCTTGATAAACTTCTTTACTAAAACCTTTTCTCTATCATTAAAGGATTTTAATTCGTTTGTTGATACAAGAAAAGCCTTATCAAACCCCGAAACTAAGCCAACACCAACTTTTGCAATATCTTTCAATTTTAGATAAGTAAAGTTAGCAAAGCTAAAGGCATAAGTGGACCAGGTTTGAGTATGTAAATAATGAGGAATTTCATAATAACTAAATAAATCATTGGAAGTTTCATATAGCGCCTCCTTTGCCTTGGTGTATATTTCCGAAGGGGTAGCTTTTGTAGATTTTATTCTTAGTATTTTTATCTTCTCGTCTTTCAGGTTATACTTTCCTTTTTTGAATTTGAAAATGATAGTTTCAGGGTTTTCATTATGGAACAAACGGACTTCATCTAAGTCTATGATAATTTCTATCTTTCCAAGTTTTAAAATTGTTTCTCTAAGGAATTTTGCATAAGTATTATAGAAAAAGTGGTAAGGCACAATATATATAAGTTCTCCATTCTCTTTTAGGAGTGAGATTGCCTTTACGATAAAGGCATAATATATATCTCCCTCGCTTGTTCCTATTATCCTCTTGACGCTTCTTGCCAACTGCATAGGTAATTGGTTATAGTGGGCATAAGGAGGATTGCCAATTATTAAACCAAAACGTTCTCTAAATTCATAAGTTAAAAAATCGCCAAAAATAACATTATTAAACCTTCTCTTACAATAATCATAAAGTTCCTCATCTATCTCTATTCCGTAAATGTTTTTATATCCTCTATCCTTTAAAACTTGAAGGAAAATTCCCTTGCCACATCCAGTATCAAGGACTGGATCGTTTTTGTCAATAGATGCTAAATCAACCATCAGTTCAGCTATCTCCTTTGGTGTCTCAACAAAACCAATTTTATTTTTTACATTTTCCATTGTTTTCTGATTTTCATTATAGTTTCTTTTATTTGTGCTAAGATAATAATTTCTGTTTTTGTTATATTCAGATTTCTTTCAAGAGAATCAATGGTTGCATCTATTAATTTCATACAAAATGAATAATAGTCAATAGGTTCTCCCAGAGATGGACTATATTTAATTTGAAACATGGTATTTCTTGGATTGATGTAGAATTCCTCTCTTACTTCTTCCAATAAGAAGAAGTTGTGTCCTCTTTTTTTGTTATCTACAACAAAAACTCCGTAAGATATTATTTCCTCATTACTAACTCTTTTAAGAATTAACTCACTGTTAATGGTAATCCTTGATGTTAGCCTTTGTCTTGATATTCCTAAATATAACCTAATAAGATTGTTATATGTTGTTATATCGTTTCTTGCATTACTAAACAAATTACCAAATTTATTGTTAATGAAAATTTTAAATTCCTTTTTGTTTATTTCTCCATAACATAATAGATCATAGGGTGTTCTTCCCGCTTCTGCTTTATAAATTTCATCTTTTGGTTCTGAGAATGACACTGATATTTTTAATATTTTTTCCAATGAAAACTCTGTATTTGTTAGGACGTTTAGGACTTCGCCATCTAATGTCTTTTCAGAAACATCCTTATCTCTTAGTCTTTCATAAACATCTCTAAAAATTTCCCTAACCTGTTTGGCTAAAATTTCCTAGCTCCTTATTTACTTCCACCATATGCTCCCTCTTTCGTTTAAAAGCTCCTTTGCAAGCCTTAGCCTATTCTCAAGCATTGCGATCCAAGTGGAGTCCTTATACTTCACATTGTATAAATAGTCTGCGTCCTGCTCCTTGTTAAAGGGTGGGTCAA
>JBMSAU010000051.1:0-7861 GCA_049414625.1 Thermodesulfobacteriaceae bacterium | reverse complement strand
CTTTTCGTTTTTAGCTAAGAAGTAGCCAAGAAAAGAGGGGTTTACTCTCTGGAGAGATTTTTTTATCATGTCTCTCAAGATGCGGTAGATTATCTTTTCTTTTTAGCTTGTCAAGGTGCTGAGAGAAAAGCTCTCAGCTTTGCGCCTCGGGACGAGGACAAAAATGGAACCATCCGAGAGAACATAGGGACACAACCATAGGTTGCTGAAGAAAAACTTTAAGGAAAAAAACGGAGGTTACTTTATTAACCCATCCAAAATAATCTTTAACAAAAAGCCTATTATGGCCACAAGGTTTATGATAACGACTAAAAAGAGCTTGTCTAATCGTCTGTTTATATCCCTTGCAAGCTCATCAATCCTAAGGTTGGTCTCATCAATCCGTTTATTTGTCTCATCAATTCTTTTGTGAAGAAAGGATATTTCAGATTTGATTTCTCTTATTTCAGAATGAAGAAGATCAAGCTCACGAAATATAATAGAAAATGGGTCAATACGATAGACTACTTCTTCCCTGTTTGTCTCTGGTTGAGGGCTCATATTTGAAAAATACAGAGATTTTTTATGATTGTCAAGGGGAAATAGAGAAAAGGCTTAAATGTGCGACTTGCTTTTATTTTTTTAGGAATGCAAGGAGCTTGGCTGTTAATTTAGGATTTTGCCCCTGGGGATTTTCTCCTCAGGGGTTTATGTCATTTTCATGAGAATCGTAAAATCAATTTAAAATCAGTGGAAATAGTTCATACAATTTCACTGGCATAAAATTTGCATTTATAAGCCCTGACTGTATCCTGAAGTAGGCAAGTGTCGAGGGAACTTAAGAGGGTGAAAAAGGGCAGGAGAAGGAAACAATTTGATAATGTATGTAGTCATAAGTAATATTTAAAAAAATTTTATTAAAAATTTCAGGAAAGGAGGGACCTATGAAGCTTGACCCAACGAAGATGAAGGATTACGAAATCGCTTATGAGGCTGAAAAGTGGATGAAGACGATCTATCAGCTTGGGGAGGAGATGGGTTTAACCAAGGAGGAGCTTCTCCCCTATGGGCACTATGTAGCCAAGATCGACTACAAAAAGGTTCTTGAAAGGCTAAAGGATAGACCTAATGGAAAATACATCAATGTTACCGCCATCACCCCAACTCCCCTTGGTGAAGGTAAAACCACGACCCTTATCGGTTTAGTCCAGGGTTTGGGAAAGAGGGGTCAGAAGGTTATAGGTTGTATTAGGCAGCCCTCTGGTGGACCAACCTTTAACATCAAGGGTAGCGCAGCTGGCGGTGGACTTTCTCAGGTTATTCCCCTTGATAAATTTTCCCTTGGTTTGACTGGAGACATCAACGCCGTGATGAACGCTCACAATCTGGCTATGGTAGCTTTGACCGCAAGGATGCAGCATGAGGCAAACTACGATGATGAGACCCTAGCAAAGAAGGGTTTGAGGAGGCTAAACATTGACCCGAAAAGGGTAGAGATGGGCTGGGTGATTGACTTTTGCGCCCAAGCTTTAAGGCATATCGTCATCGGTCTTGGCGGAAAAAACGACGGCTATCCCATGGAGTCTAAGTTCTGGATCGCCGTTGCCTCTGAGGTGATGGCTATCCTTGCTGTGGCAAGGGATTTGAAGGACCTAAGAGAAAGGATCGGAAGGATCGTTGTAGCCTATGATAAGTATGGCAACCCCATCACCACTGAAGACCTTGAGGTGGCTGGGGCTATGACTGCTTGGCTTGTTGATGCCATAAATCCTAACCTTATGCAGACCATCGAAGGGCAACCAGTATTAGTTCATGCTGGACCCTTTGCCAACATAGCCATCGGACAGAATTCTATTATTGCCGACTATGTTGCTTTAAAGCTTGGGGATTATGTGGTAACAGAATCAGGCTTTGCTGCAGACATTGGCTTTGAAAAGTTCTGGAACATTAAGTGCAGACTGTCAGGGCTTACGCCAAATGTTTCCGTTATCGTGGCAACCATCAGGGCTTTGAAATGCCATGGTGGAGCTCCAATTCCAAGACCTGGTCAGCCTATACCCAAGGAATACTTTGAGGAAAACCTTGAATGGGTGGAAAAGGGTTGCGAGAACCTTCTCCACTGCATAAACATCGTGAAAAAGAGTGGTGTGATTCCTGTGGTTTGCATAAACAAATTCTACACTGACACAGAAAGGGAGGTTCAGCTTGTGCGGAGGATCTGCGAAGAGGCAGGGGTAAGGGTTGCTTACTCCGACCACTGGTTTAAGGGAGGAGAGGGAGCCCTTGAGCTTGCCGATGCGGTAATGGATGCCTGTAGAGAAACTCCCCAGTTTAGGTTCCTTTACGAGCTTGATGAGCCGGTTAAAACGAGGATTGAAAAGATCGCTAAAGAGGTATATGGGGCTGACGGAGTAATCTATCTCCCTGAGGCTGAGGCTAAGATCAAGATGATCGAAGCAAACGAAGAGCTAAGGAAGATGCCCATCTGCATGGTGAAGACTCATCTATCGCTTTCCGACGACCCAACAAAGAAGGGCGTTCCCAAGGGATGGCATCTTAGGGTTAGGGATGTTTTGATCTTTCGTGGCTCTGGGTTTATCGTTCCTGTAGCTGGAGACATAAACCTCATGCCTGGCACAGGATCTGACCCAGCCTACCGTAGGATTGATGTAGATGTAGAGACGGGCAAAGTAAAAGGATTGTTCTAAAGCTATTAGGAGGGAGGGGAAGATGCCGGCTCAGATCCTAGATGGAAAAAGCATAGCTCAGGAGATTAGAGAGGAGATAAAGAAGGAGGTTATAGAACTTAAGGAGAAGCATGGTATTGTCCCTGGGCTTGTTACCATACTTGTTGGGGAAAACCCGGCGTCCGTTTCTTATGTTACCGCAAAGCAGAGGACGGCTCATGAGCTTGGTTTTTATTCTGTGCAAGAAAACTTGCCGGAAAATGTGTCTGAGGACGAGCTTTTAAAGCTTATAGATAAGTATAATCGGGATGAGAAAATACATGGCATACTGGTTCAGCTTCCTCTCCCTAAGCACATCAACGAAAGAAAGGTTCTTTGTGCTATCGACCCTCGGAAGGATGTAGACGGCTTTCATCCGGTGAATGTGGGGAAGCTTGTGATCGGCGAGCCCTGCTTTATACCTTGCACTCCCTACGGCATCATGATCTTGCTTGCTAAGACCGGGATTCCTGTTGATGGAGCGGATGTTGTGGTTATCGGAAGAAGTAACATCGTTGGGAAGCCAATTGCCAACCTTCTTATGCAAAAAAGAAAACCCGTTGGCAACGCAACCGTTACCGTTTGTCATACCGGGACTAAAGATATAGCTTCTCATACAAGAAGGGCTGATATCTTGATCGTTGCTGTGGGTGTCCCTAAGTTTGTCACTGCTGACATGGTAAAGGAAGGAGCGGTGGTGATAGATGTAGGCGTAAACCGGATCGGCACAACGCCCGACGGTAAAGCAAAGCTCTGCGGTGATGTAGACTTTGAGGCTGTAAAAGAAAAGGCAAGCTTCATTACCCCAGTTCCTGGAGGCGTTGGTCCTATGACCATAACCATGCTGATGAAGAACACTTTAGAGTCGGCTAAAGCCTGGGCTGGGCTCCCCTCGGAGGTTGTTTAAAAGTGAAGAAAATCACTAAAGTTAGATTCCTTTTAATTTTAAACTTAATATCTTAGTTAAGAACGTAAGAGGGGAGTAAGCCATGATAGATGAGAGGGCAAGGTTTGGAGAGATAAAAAAGGGGAAAAAACCCGGGATTCAATTTAAGGTTGCTGAGGAGCTTTATCAATCTTTAAAAGAAGATATTCTGACTGCTCCAAAGAGGGTTGAGAAAAGAGGGACTTTACCTTGTGCCTTTGGAAAGGGGGGGACTTGCTGTAGAGTTTGCAACATGGGACCCTGTCAGGTGGTAGAAGGGGTTGAAGAGTTAAAGGGTGTTTGCGGTGCCACAGCTGCAACGGTTGTTGCCAGAAACTTCGCGAGAATGGTTGCTGCTGGGACTTCAGCCCACTCGGACCATGGAAGGCATGTAGTTAAGTTGTTTTATGAGGCAGTCCATGGCGAGGTTCCCTTTGAGGTAAGAGATAAGAGGAAGCTTAGGGTTGTGGCTCAGGCTCTTGGCGTTGACCCAAGCTTGCCTGAAGATGAGATGCTAAAGAGGATGGCTGATGCTGCTTGGCAGGTCTTTACTCAGCAGGAAGGTGAGATAGTTCTTACGCATCGCGCTCCAAAGCCGCTTCTTGAAAAATGGAGAAGATACGGGGTAGTGCCAAGGGGTATTGATAGGGAAGTTGTTGAGCTCATCCACCGCACAACCATCGGTGTTGACCAGGACTATAGGAACATCCTCCTAGGCGCGGCAAGGTGTTCCTTGGCTGATGGCTGGGGCGGAAGCATGTTAGCTACCGAGCTTCAGGACCTCTTGCTTGGCAATCCTCAGCCTATAAGGGCAAAGGTCAACATTGGTCTCGGGGTGATAAAGCCAGACCATGTGAACGTTGCTGTGCATGGGCATGACCCATTGCTTGCCGATGCCCTGGTGATGGCAAGCTACGACCCGGAGATCGTTTCTTTAGCGAAAAAAGTCGGGGCAAAGGGTGTAAATCTTTCGGGTATTTGCTGCACTGGAAATGAAGTCCTCATGCGGAAGGGGATCCCGGTTGCGGGCTCATTTATTCAGCAGGAGGTTGCCATAGCAACGGGAGCCCTTGAGGCGGTTGTGGTTGATGTGCAGTGCATCATGCAAAACGTAACCGAAGTGGCAAAACATTTCCACACAGCAGTCATTACGACAAGCCCTATAGCCAAGATGGAAGGGGCGATACATATTCCCTTTGATGAGAAGAGAGCTCTTGATGTAGCAAAAGAGATCTTGAAGGTTGCTATTGAGAGGTACCCGCAGAGGGACCCAGCTAAGGTTAGAATTCCTGATAGCAGCGTAGATGTAGTCGTTGGGTTTAGCCATGAGGCGATAATGTACATTCTTGGGGGCAGGTTTAGGGCAAGCTATAAGCCCTTAAACGAGAACATCATAAATGGAAAGGTTCGTGGTCTCGCAGTAATCGTTGGTTGCGATCAATACCGGGTGGATGAGCCGATACAGGTTGAGCTGGCAAAGGAGCTTATAGCCAACAATGTGCTTGTGCTTGCCACAGGTTGCTCGGCAACTCAGCTTGCTATGGCTGGGCTTCTATCACCTGAGGCAGCAGAGCTTGCTGGACCGGGCTTAAGGGAGGTGCTTGAGGCGGTTGGTTGTCCTCCGGTTTTACACATGGGAGCCTGCGTTGATAATTCAAGGATTCTTATTGCAGCAACTGAAATTGTGCATACTGGAGGGCTTGGCGAGGATATCTATCAGATACCGGCTGTAGGGTGTGCTCCTCAATGGATGAGTGAAAAAGCAGTTGCCATCGGTATGTATTTTGTGACCACCGGAGTTATGGTAGTGTTTGGTCCAGACTTCCCAACTCTTGGAAGCAAAGTGGTTACCGATTTCCTCTTCTATGAGATTGAGAAGTATTTTGGAGGGTGCTGGCGAGTTGCAAGGACCGCAAACGAGTTTGCCAACATCATGATCGATAGGATCGATGGTGGAAGAAGAGCTCTCGGCATCGATAAACCAAAACCAAGGGTCCTCTTTGACATGGCGATGAGAAGAGCTTTAGACGCTGCAAGGTATATTCCACCTTTCCATGGACTTGGATGCTTTGGACCGCATACTGTAAGAGCGGAGGAGAAACAACAAAGCTAAGGGGGTAGAGAAAGTGGAAGAGATCAGCCCAAAGGGCAAAGTATTGGTTGTTGGTGGGGGTGTAGCGGGTATACAGGCTGCGCTTGACCTTTCTGAGCTTGGCTATTATGTCTATCTTGTGGAGAAAAAAGCCTCGATTGGTGGGGTTATGGCTCAGCTTGATAAGACCTTCCCCACCAACGACTGCAGCATCTGAATACTTGCCCCTAAAATGGTGGAGGCCGGTCGGTCTCCCAACATTGAAATCTTAACTTTAACCGAGGTGCTGAAGATTGAGGGCTCTGCCCCAAACTTTAAAGTGACCCTTAAGATTAAGCCAAGGTATATAGACCCTGTAAAATGCACAGCCTGTGGTGACTGCATGAAATACTGCCCGAGACTTGCAATAGATACCTACAACGTCAATCTAACTTTTACTCGGGCAGCAAGAATAGATTTTCCTCAAGCAGTGCCTACTGCTTATTACATTGATGAAAGCGTATGTTTAAGGCTCAACCATCAGACCTGCCAGCTTTGCAGCGTTGTTTGTGGACCGAAGGCTATTGATTTTAATCAAAAGCCTGAAATTCGTGAGGTTGAGGTTGGGGCGGTGGTTCTCGCCCCTGGGTTTGGGATGCCACCTAGGTCTGCCCTTGAGAAGTTTGGCTACGGTAGATGGAGCGATGTGCTACATAGCATGGAGGTTGAAAGGCTAACCTGTGTTTCTGGTCCTACAGGGGGAGAGGTTATCAGACCCTCTGACTTTCAGCATCCAAAGAGGATTGCCTACATTCAGTGCGTAGGCTCAAGGGATATCACCTGCGGGCGTCCCTATTGCTCTTCCGTTTGCTGTATGTATGCGGTAAAGCAGGCTTCCGTCATCAAAGAGCATGAGCCAGAGGCTGAGATTACCCTCTTTTTCATGGATGTTAGGACTCAGGGTAAGGGCTTTGATGAGTCCTTTGAGAATGCGGTAAAGAAGTACGGTTTTAGAATTGTTCGAGCAAGACCGGGGAAGGTTGATCGCGTTGGGAAAAAACTTGCCATCAGCTATGTGGATGAGGACGGAACCCCAAAGAGGGAATACTACGATATGGTCGTTCTTTCTGTTGGTCTTTCTCCTCCTGAAGATGCTGAGAAGCTCTCTCAAGTCTTTGGGATAGAACTAAACGAGTTTTCCTTTGCCAAGACCTCTTACTTTAAGCCTGTTGAGACTAACGTTCCTGGGGTCTATGTGATAGGGGCTTTTCAGGGACCGAAGGATATTCCTGAGAGCGTAATACAGGCTACCTCTGCAAGTGCTTATGTTTCTGAGCTTTTAAGCTCGGCAAGGTTTAAGGATACAGTAGTCAAGGAGTATCCGCCTGAGGATGTTGAGCTTATGAGCGGGGAGCCAAGGATAGGGGTTTTTGTCTGTCACTGCGGGGTAAACATCGCAGGGGTTGTGGATGTAAAGGCGGTGCGGGATTATGCAAAGACCCTTCCCAATGTTGTTCTTGCTGAAAACATCGTTTATGCCTGTGCTCAGGATTCTCTTGAGAGTATAAAAGAAAAAATTAAGAAGTATCGTTTGAACAGGATTGTTGTTTCTGCCTGCACGCCAAGGACGCATGAGCCCCTCTTTCAGGACACGTTGAGAGAGGCAGGGCTTAATCTTGCGCTAATTGAGATGGCAAACATAAGGGACCAGTGTGCTTGGGTCCATCCAGACAATCCTGAGAAGGCAACGGAGAAAGCCAAAGACCTTGTGCGGATGGCTGTTCTCAAGGCAAGAAGACTTAAGCCCCTTGAGCTTCAGAAGGTAAAGGTTACGCCTTCAGCCTTGGTTATTGGAGGCGGTGTAGCAGGTTTAATTTCAGCCCTATCCATTGCTGAGCAGGGCTTTGATGTGCATCTTGTGGAAAAGGAAGACAAGCTTGGGGGGGTAGCAAGGAGGCTTAAGAGAACTATTACGGGTGATGACCCGCAAGCTTTTCTTGAAGAGCTGATTAAAAAGGTTTCGACCCATCCTAAGATAAAGGTTCATCTTTCAACGACGGTTGACAACATCTCTGGCTACATCGGGAACTATACTACTACTTTGAGGAAGGCTGACTCTTCAGAGATTGTCAATCATGGCGTGATTGTTGTGGCAACGGG
>JBMSAU010000050.1:0-10775 GCA_049414625.1 Thermodesulfobacteriaceae bacterium | reverse complement strand
TCTTTTAGCTTTTTTTATGCCACTCGGATGGCTGAGGATTGCTTACGCATAAGCTTTATGAGTTTTTCTTTGCCTTCCTTTTTCAGTTCAAGCTTTAACTGAAGGCTAACAAACATCAGGGTTAGATTTTAGAGAAAAAACCTTTTTGTATCAATGGGTTTGTATTTTTTGAACAGCCTCCTACCGTGTCTTGACGAGCGGTAGAGAGGCCTTCCTCTATTTCCAAGGGACGATAAAAAGAGGAGACCCCTCGGGCAGAGCCCTTGGGGTAATATGGACGGGATTTGGGATGCAACATTCCTAACTTTTTTGTTATCTCTTGACAAACTATTAATAAAAAATACAATTTTTCAAATGAAAATATTACGCTTAGGGAGGGTTAAAGCAATGTCAACGGTTTTTCAGCTCCTTTTTTTTATTACTTTTTTGCTCCCAAAGAATGCCTTGGCCATGCACATTGCTGAAGGAGTTATTCCCTTTAGCCAAGCCTTACTTTGGTTTATTGCTTTGTTTGTAGTTTTAATCCCTTCTTTCTTAAAACTAAGTAGAACGCTCAAGGAGCATCCGGAGAAGAAGGCGGTTTTTGCCTTTGCTACCGCCCTTGTTTTTCTTCTTTCCATGCTTCCCATACCTGTCCCCTTTGCGGGCACCTGTTCCCATCCAGTGGGGGTTAGCCTTGCGGTCATGCTCCTTGGGTTGGCAGGGGGTATAGTCTCTGGGTTTATCGTCCTTATCCTTCACGCCTTTCTTCTTGCCCATGGGGGAGTTTCAAGCCTTGGGGCAAACGCTTTTTCCATGGCTGTTGTTGGAAGCCTTTTTGCCTATCTTGCTTTATCCCTCTTAAAAAGAACAAGCCTTCCTGTTTTCTTCGTTGGCTTTCTTATGGGGCTTCTTTCTGATTGGGCAACCTATTTTACAACGGCTCTCCAGCTCTCCCTTGCCTTGACCGGGCAAGAACCTTTTACAGCTATCTTCATCAAAGCCATCCTTGCCTTTCTTCCAACCCAACTTCCCATCGGTATCCTTGAGGGATTGCTTGCCGGATCCATTGCTTCAGCCTTAGCCAAAAGAAGAAAAGACCTTCTTACCTGGGAGGTGTTAAGATGAAAAGGCTACTTAAGGTTTTGGGCTTGCTTCTCGTGCTATTCTCAGTCTTTATTCTAAACCAGCCTTTTGCTTTGGCTGAAGAGGGGGCTAAAGAGGAAAAATGGAAAGGCTTTGATGAGGCGGTGCTTGAGAAGCTTGCTAAAGAGTATGGAAGGGAGCCAAAGGAGAGCTTCATAACCCTTGAGGGAGACCTTGAGCTTTTTATGTTCAGCCTCATGTCCGGTATTTCTGGTTTTGTGGTAGGATATTACTTTAGAAAGATATTCGTCGAGGGTAGCCATGCATTTTCTCATAGAAAGGAAGGTCGACCTTCCTCTTGAAGGAAGGCTAAAACTCATCTACCTTTTGTTTGTCCTAAGCTTAGTTCTTATCTCTGCTTCTATCCCCTTTCATGCTATAGTCCTTTCCTTCCATTTAATGCTTCTTTTGCTCTTTCGCATACCTAAAAAAGAACTATTAAAAGCCTACATCGAGCCTTTATTCGTTGCCTGTATGCTTCTTCTGATAAAAAGCGTAAGCCTTTCGCCCTTGGGCTTTTATCCGGAGCGGTTTGCTGAAAACTTAAGCTTAGCTACACGGATCCTTTCCGCCTTCACTCTTTTCTTGTTGATTTTCTACTCCTTTTCTTTTACTGAACTTTTGCAAACCCTGCACAGCTTTCGCTTTCCATCTTTGCTCATTGAGTTGATACTTCTTACCCATAGGTTTATCCTTTTACTCTACGACGAATTTCTTACTATCTACTACGCTCAAAGAAATCGCCTTGGCTTCTGTGGAATAAGGACCTATGCTCGCTCGGTAAAGGCGGTAACTCAGGCCCTCTTTTTCAAGACCTTAGAACACGGTGAGAACGCCATCATGAGCATGAGACAAAGGGGTTACGATTTCAAAAATCTCTTAGTTAAAAAGACGGAGGTTCGTCCCCTGGAAATCGCATACCTTTCTGGTATGATGGTAGTATGGCTTACCATTTTTCTCATCCTTCAAGGTTGGTTGTAAAGCTAAGAAGCTTTAGCTATTCTGGAGATGTTCCTTTACTTCAGGATATAGAGTTTGAGGTTAAGGCTGGGGAGTGTTTGGTCATCCTTGGGGCAAACGGGGTAGGAAAGACCACTCTTCTAAAGCTTATGGATGGGCTTTTGAAGGATTATGAAGGTGAGGTCCTTCTTGACGGTCAAGACATAAGAAAGCTAAAGCCTAAGGAAATTTACAGCAAGATGGGGCTTCTTTTTCAAAACCCCGATGAACAGCTCTTTGCTCCTACCGTGTTTGAGGATGTAGCCTTTGGTCCACGGAACATGGGGTTTGATGAGGAGGAAGTAAAAAGAAGGGTGCTTCAAGCTTTAGACCTTGTTGAATTATCAGGCTTTGAGGGTCGGTCTATCTCTCAGCTCTCCTTTGGGCAAAAAAAGAGGGTTGCCCTCGCCGGACTTCTCGCCATGGGGCATGAGGTTCTTCTCCTTGATGAACCAACCCTTGGTCTTGACCCCGTCAGTGAAAGACGGTTTTTAAAGCTTTTAAAGAAGCTTCAAGAAGAAAGGAGCATAACCTTAGTCATCGCAACCCATCAAGTAGATATCGTTCCTGAAATCGCAGACAGGGTGTTGATCCTTTCTGAGGGTAAGGTCTTTTTCCTTGGTCCCCCAGAGGAAATTTTCGGGACGCCCCAACCTCTTGAAAAAGTTTACTTAAGGCATCCTTTGGTTAGCGAAACCTTTTTGCCTCTTTGGGGAAGGGATGGGCTTAAGAGACTTCCTTTAACGGTTGAAGAGGGAAGGGAGATTTTAAAAAGGCTTCTTTCTAATAATTTGCCTAATTCTTAGGCTGGGCAAAGACGATCCTACCTGACGGGGTATGAAGCAGATGGGCTACCACAACTTCAAGCTCTTTACCGATGAACTTTCTTCCATGTTCCACGACAACCATCGTGCCATCATCGAGATAACCTACCCCTTGGTCCCTCTCTTTTCCCTCCTTTACTATCTGAATGGTTAGTTGATCGCCTGGCTTTACAGGGGTGCGAAGGGCAAGGAATAGCTCGTTGACATTCAACACTTCAACATCGTAAAGCTTACAGACCTGATTTAGGTTGTAATCTGTGGTTATAAGCTTTGCTTGGAGCTCAGCGCAGAGTTTGATCAGCTTTTCATCCGTGGGAAGGTTCTTGTAATCCTGGTCTATGATGCGAAAATCACTCTTCAAAACCTCCTTTAGTTCTTGCAAAAGTTCCAAAGCTCTTTTACCCTTTGCTCTTTTGGTTGGGTCTGTGCTATCTGAAAGGGTTTGAATTTCTTCCACAACAAACCGGGGCACAAAGACAGGACCATCAAGCCAGCCGGTTTTTGCAACCTCAACAATCCTGCCGTCTATGATAGCGCTTGTATCTATCACCTTTGCGTTCCTCTTTGGCTTTGCTGATTTAAGTGGTTTATTACCGAAAGAGAACTTAGCTAAAAGCCTCTCGCTTAATTTTTCTAAGAAGTCAAGTATCGGAAGCTCAGCCAAAGTTTTACCACCGATAACCGCTCCAAGATAGCCAAGCCCAAGGGCACTCATAGTGTAGAGAAAGACTTGCCATACGCCTTGAGTAAAGATCTCAAAAAAGTTTGATATTAGCCTTGCAAGAAGAAGACCAAGGGCAAGCCCGATGGCTCCTCCTATTAACTTGACAGGTGCTAATCTTTTAAAGATATCTTCAAGATAAAGCGTCCCAATGCCAAGCAAACACCCAAGCCCACCGCCAGCTAAAACCACCCACCATCCACGGTCTTTGAAATAGAGATAGAAGATTATGACTCCGATGATAGTAGTTGCTAGGACAAAGAGGGCTCTAAACTTGTTTAGCTTCATGAGTTTAGGTTTTTAAAAGCTCCTCAATCTCCTTTTCTAATTCTTTTTCTGACCTCCCAGTGGCTAAGGAAATTTCGGTAATCAAAAGGTTTTTTGCTTGCTCAAAGAGTTTTCGTTCGCCGAAGGAGAGAGGCTTCTTTTTTGAGATTTCATACAACTCCCGAAGAAGGCTTGCAAGCTCAAAAATGTCCCCAGACTTTAGCCTTTCAGTATACTCCTTGTAACGCTTATTCCAAGAGCCGTTGAAGCAAACTTTCTTTGGTTCTTGCAAGATTTTAAAAACTTGCGGGACAGAGCTCTTGGAAATTATCGGGCGAAGCTTGATCTTATTAACCGAATGTTGAGGGATGATGAATTCGGTGTTCCGGTCAAGGAGTTTACAGAAATAGCTTAGCACCTTTGTGCCGGCAATCTCCTTTTCTTCAATACGAATTATTTTCCCAATACCACAGCCTGGATAGACAACAAGGTCATTTTCTTTAAACATGGACCATCACTAAATATATATTATACTACAAACAAAAAAATTTTAAACTTGAAGGGACTGGTTCAAAAAATGTATGATGTCAATTGGTTCTATCAGGTTAATAAACTTAATATTACCTCGGCTTTGCCCGAGGCACGCAAGTGCCGAGGGACCCCCCTCGCTTCGCGAGGGGCAACATAAAAAGGGTTGGCTTGGGATGACATAAAAAGTAGCGCCGAATATAAGCTCCCCCTAACACTGAGGGGACCAAGATCAAGAAAGATAGCTCAAGCACAAAGAGCTAAACTTGGGTCATAAGAAGGTTTAGGTCAAGGGGTCTTTGGGCAAGCTCATTGTCAAGGTAAAAAAGGGCTTGAGGGTCGTTTTTTATAAGTCTAAGCTTATTAAGAATGGCTTTAAAGGATGCCTCCTCTTCTACTTGCTCCTCTACAAACCATTGTAAGAAGTTCTCGGTAGCGTAGTCCTCAAACTTTCTTGCTAAGGTCATAAGCTTGTTTATCCTTGAGGTAACTTCCTGCTCATGTTTGTAAGCGTAGGCAAACACATCCTCAGGGCTTTGCCATTCCTTTGGAGGAGCAGGGATCTCCTGAAGCACAACCCTTCCATCCCTTTCAAAGATAAACTTATAAAACTTCATGGCATGCATAAACTCTTCCGCAGTTTGAGCCTTCATCCAATGAGCAAAGCCTGGCAAACCTAAATCTTCAAAGTAAGCAGACATCGCTAAATAAAGATAACCAGAGTAGATCTCCCACTTTAACTGCTCATTCAAAGCAGACTCCATCTCAGGATGTAACATGGCGCCCCTCCCCTTTTAATTTTTATTTTTTTAGAAAAAATATAAATCAAAATTCAAAATCTTCAACTAGTTCTTTTCCCTGTTTAAATGAAAAGACAACCGGCGATTTCCTATTAAATAAGATCAATCATAGGGATAATTGCAGGTCGTCCAATTAGGTGATTGCTCAATACATTCCACCATACTATAGTAAAACATGGAGGTGTGAAGATGAATTTAGTAGAACTCGTCTAAGTTACCTCTTTCGAAGAGGAAGCAGATGACCGCTGTCCCTTTTGTGGACACCAAAAAATAGGAAGTAAAAAGGAAACTTCTTTAAATGCTACGGATGTAGAAAGGAATGGAGCATAAGTAAAGATAGTATGACTTCTAAGCTTAAAATTTTCACTCTACTAAATTTATTCTGGCTGTTAAACTCTTTATCTTAGAAGTTCCTGTTAATAAGGCTTATAAAGAGCTTGAGTTAGTTTACAATACTACCCACAAGATGGACAACAGGATTAGGCAGTGTATATTTGAGTTTGTTTCAGAGGATGACGAATTTTTAAGGGGAGAAGTATAGATGGACGAGAGTTATTTTGGAGTTAAAAAGAAGGTTAAGAGGGGTAGCATTATATACACGGATAAGTTCAAAGCTTATGATGGTTTGGTAATGTATGGATTTAAGCATGAAAGGATAGACAAGAGTATTAATTTTTCGAACGGGAAGGTCTATATTAATGGGATAGAAGGGTTCTGGAGTTATGCCAAGGAAAGGCTTCTTAAATTTAACGGAGTAAGCAGAGAGTATTTTGTGTATTATTTGAAAAAGCTTGAATTCAGGTATAATTTTAGGGCTAACTTAGATGAAATGTTGTATGATGCGCTTGGAGGAATAAAATGAGCAATTATCAAAATTAAATAAGTTTGGCTTTGACTTTTTGAGTGAGAGAATATTAAAAAATAGGAAGGGGTAGTGAGATGAGTAAGTTAAGAAAAATTTATGAATTAATGATGTTGGGGGCAGTATACGAAGCACGCTGGGAAAAGCAGATGGCAGACAATATTCTAAGAAGCAAAAAGAGATTACTCATACTTATTATTTTGCTATTGCCAATTCTAAGCGTATCTATTCTTAATGCTGCTGCGCCAGATATACTTGGTGGTAAAACAGCTTATGCACCAGCTTACTATACACCCACAATATTAATAGTATCAGTGGTAGTTGGAATGGCAGCAGGACTTATCACAGGATGTATAGGTGCTGGTGGAGGATTTATTATTACACCTGCATTAATGGCAGCAGGTGTTAAGGGAATTCTTGCAGTAGGAACAGACCAGTTTCATATTTTTGCAAAGGCAATAATGGGGACAGTAATTCATAAGAAACTTGGTAATGTATGCGTTGGATTAGCGGTTGCCTTTGTTATAGGTTCGGTTTTGGGTGTCACAACAGGTGGTTATATTTAGAGGGCAATTTATAACTGGGACCCTGTTGCAAGTGAAGCCTTTATTAGTATAGTTTACGCTGTAATACTGGGTTTTCTTGGTTTTTATGGATTAAGAGACTACATAAAATTGTATAAAGCAAGAAAAAAGGGTATTACTGTTTCTAGTGATGTTCATGGTGGTCCTTTGACTACTACTCAGCTTGCACTCACTCTTCAGAAGATTAAAATTCCTCCGATGATTTATTTTGATGAAGACTTTGGTGGGAGAAGAATCTCATGGGTTTTTGTTACCCTCTGTGGTGTTTTGGTAGGTCTCCTTGCAGCAATTATGGGTGTTGGTGGTGGATTTATTACATTTCCTCTTTTTGTTTATGTTCTTGGTGTATCAACCCCTACAACAGTTGGAACTGATATTTTACAGATTATTTTCACTGCTGGATACTCATCAATAACTCAGTATGCAATATACGGGTATGTATTTTATACTCTTGCAATGGGACTTCTTCTTGGTTCACTCATAGGGATTCAGATTGGTGCATTAACAACAAAGGTTGTTCCCGGCATGGTAATCAGAGGGTTCTGGGTTACAACAATACTTGCAGGATTTGCAAACAGAGCAAGTGTTGTTCCTGATAAATTAAGAAGTCTGGAACTTTGGTCAATATCAAAGTCAACCTGTGATGTAATAATTCTCATTGGAAACATTGTATTCTGGGTAGCAATTGGAGGCTTCGCGATATGGGTTTTAGGAAGTTTCTTTAAGAATTTAAAATCTTTAAAAGGGGAGGTATAAGATGGCAGCTAAGCAAAAACATCATTTAGCTTTGGGATTGATTTTACTTATAAGTTTTGTCGGTCTATTTATACTTATACTTCTACCAATATTCCCTGGGGGGTTAAACGGATTGGAATACGCTGATGAGCTGTTCAACAAGCTTGCAAAGGGTTCATGTTATCATATTCCTAAGCTTAAGAAGGAGGTAGAGAAATATAAAGGTACAGTTCTTGATGTAGTTATTGATACTAAGAAGCCAACTGATAAACCAGGTGATGCAGAAAAGAGAGCCGAAAGAATTGCTAAGGTATTCACAATAAATGGTGCAAAAGCTGAAGCTCAAGGTTCAAAGGTTCATATAACAGGAGATTTTGGAGCAATAATGGCAGCAGCTCTTGAAGATTCTGACCAGATGTATCATAATAATGGAGATTACAATAAGGAAAAAAATATTGTGTTGAAGAAGATGAAATGATGAAGCAGATGTTCAGACAATGGCATAATGCTTTTACAGCTATACATAAACAATTTATGCTTCAAAAAAAGGTAGAAGAGGCAAGTTTTGTTAAAAAGGTTATGACTGCAGCAATAGAGCCTACATATAACTTCTATGGAATTGAGGCTGTAAAGATGAAAGAGAAGGCAGGGTTGGCAGCTGTTTTACTTGTTTTCTATATATTATATATACGATATGGTATGGATATGGAGTGCTTTATCTTTTTGAAGGTTTAAGGCTTTCCGCAAAGAAACCAAAAGTAAAGAAAGAAGTCTAAACATAAGGAGATGTAGCATAAATTTCAGAGAAAGTCGAGGTTCTTTCTCAACTTCCTTTTTATTAACTAAAAGGAAATTCTTATAGTGTCCCTTTTATTTTGTAAAAACTTTTTCGGTAAGAGCATGGTAGTTCCCCGGGTCGGTATTTCTTGGGGAAACTGCCATGCCCTTCCTGTCCTCTCAAGTCTTTACACAATTAATGAGACACTACCCAATAACTATCAATCATAGTATAAGGTTATAACTCATGTCCTTCTGCCTCTCTGAATTAATTGGGCACATCCAATTCGTAGCCCTCCTTCTTTTTGTATACTTAAAAAATACATTCTAATTTAGAAATTTAATTCCAATTTTTGGCTGATTATTCTTTTTGGAACTTAAAAATAAAAAAAAGGAGCTTAAAGCTTCTTGTAGGGATTAACCTTTAGAGGATGCATCTTTAGCTGTAATCTTTCAGAAAATCCGAACTGGTAGAATGCATTTAAACCAGGCTTGACGGCATTGGTTCCAGTCAAAGCTTCCTGCAAGTTTGTCTTCCTTTATGACCTAGTCCCCGGCCGTAATAAACGTTGGCAGGCAAGGTTGTGCTTTTGGAATGGGGTTAGGTTATGTGGATAAGGGTTGCCAGATAGTAAGCGAAGTCAGTGTTCTAGAAACTTTAGGGGTTTTTTAAAAAATTCTTGCCGCGGAGGAGGAGGGATTCGAACCCCCGGTGCGGGTTTTAGCCCGCACAGCCGATTTCGAGTCGGCCCCCTTCGTCCACTCGGGCACTCCTCCGGTGATAGCTTATCCTAACAACCTTCTACCTTTTTCTATGGCTGAGCTGGCTTTGCTTTTTCAGCTGGTTTTGAGGGTTTAGTTTGTTTTGCAGGCTCTGCTTTCACTAATGAAAAAGCCCTCTTTATGTCTTCGTCAGCCTGGTTTTTGTGAATTACTCTTTTAGCAGACTTATTCCTAAGAAAATCAAGGAACTCATTTTCATCCTTTGCACCCGACCTCTTAATTTTTGAAACAAGGTCAGCCTCTGTCTTGTGGCATTTTAGACAAGGAAGCGCCATGCCCAAGCTCGGCAAGAGCAACCCTACGGCACCTAACATGACTAAAATCTTGCTTCCTTTCATATTCTCCCTCCTTTTTTAACTTGATTATACTAAAAATATAATCCAAAAATCCTGTTGTTGAAGTCATAGCTTAAGAATCCTTACTCTGATTGAAAGCCTACATTATCTTTTAGCTTTAAAAAATTCCTTTAAAAGCAACTCTGCTTCCTCTTTAAAAAGCCCATAGCGGACCTTGAACCTATGGTTTAACCGAGGGTCGTTTGGGATCTGATATAGACTTACGCAGGCTCCGGTTTTTGGGTCAAGCGTGGCAAAGATTAGCTCTGAAATTCTTGCTAACACCATGGCATAAGCACACATCGCACAGGGCTCAAGAGTTACATAAAGCTTGCATCCAAGCAAACGATAATTTCCAAGCCTTTTTGCACCTTCTCTTAAGACCAAGATTTCCGCATGAGCGGTAGGGTCGCAAAGGCTGATGATTCTATTGTGGTCCTTAGCTAAAACTTCCCCTTCGCTTGAGACTAAGACTGCCCCAACTGGCACCTCGTCCTCTTCAAAGGCTTTTCTTGCCTCATCTAAAGCAAGGGACATAAAGTATTCATCCTCTTTAGTAAAGAGTATAGTTTCTACCATACCCTAAGAATTATAGATACTAATAAAAATGAAGCAAAAGGTATAAGAGAAAGGAGTTCAAGATAAACAACTTGACCAAGCTTTCTTTTGAGAAGGGTCTGATAGAGTAAAAGACAGGTAAGAGTTGGAATGACAAATAAAAGATTAGCAAGGCTAAAATAGGATAAACCAAAGGGAAGAATTAAAAGCCCAATCAATATAATCTTTAAGAGTCTTTTTATTCGTCTTTCATCAAAATCAAAAAAGGCTAAAAGAAAACTTTTTGGTAAAAAGCCATCAGTTTGCAGATAAACCATTTCTAAGTAAAATTTAACAAACAGTAAGATCAAAAGGGCATAGGAAGATAAAAGGAGGAACTGATTGTCCCACAAGGGGTAAAGATAAAGGAGAAGAGCGATGTAAAAAAGGATATCTATGCCCCCTTGGAGAGGGCTTTGCTTAAAGAGAAAAGAAAGAAGAGTAAAAATAATCACTAAGCTTAAAATCCTTGGTTTATAAAGAAGCCCAAAGATGATGCTTAGAACAAAGAGCCCTGCCAAGTAAAGCCAAAAATAGCGTGAAAGGTAGAAATTAGTCCTTTCCGGATAGAAAAAGGGGAAGGCATCTCGATTTATAAAGTTTATCAAAAAAATAAGAGCCGTTGAAAAGAAAAGAGAATAGAGCAAAAAAGTAATTTCAGAAAAGCTAAACGGAATTCCTTTTATTAGCAGAAGAGCTAAGAGGAGTATCGGAATAAAAAGTCCGGCGTATGCTTGCGAGATAGCCAAGTTTCTTAAAAGGGCGTAGGTCTTAGAGGTATGGCTTTTTAAAAGGTCAACCACTGAGTTTATCAGCCAGTTTGGAGTTGAGGCCCCGG